>JAUUWR010000052.1 GCA_030588935.1 bacterium
ATGGTAAGCATAGATCTGGAATACCTGGATTAGATAAATGGCCTCAGATAAGTGTAAAATTAATAGAAAAAGGATTTTCAGAAAAAGAAATTACTAATCTGGTTTTTAATAATGTAATGAGAATTTTTCAGATTCCTATAGAGACAATAAAACAGTCAGCGAATATTGGAGATGTAACCTTAAATGAATATGAATATGGTTATGAACTTTAAGATTTTAAAATAAAATGGATATTTTGAGAAAAGGTTTTGATTGTTTTTATGATGTGGTAAAACCAATTATTTTCAAGGCGACTGCGAAAGATCCTGAGAGAGCACATGAATTATTTATTAGTCTTTGTAGAGGTTTACATAAAACAAGATTAGAAAAACTTGTTTTAGATAATAAAACAAATCATAATAATTTATCTTATAAAATTTCTAATGCAGCAGGATTTAATAAAAATGCAGAAATTTCTCCAACAGTTTTGAAGTATCTTGGTTTTGATAGGGTTGTTATTGGTACTGTTACTAATGATTCCTGGGGGGGGAATCCAAGACCAAGAACAAAAAGATATGTTAAAACCGGGTCCTTAGTTAATTGGATGGGTTTGCCTGGAATCGGGGCAGAGAGAATTGCAGAAAGACTTTTTGAATATGGAGATCATAAAATTCCATTGACAATAAACTTGATGTCTACTCCTGGAAAAAAAGGAGATGAATTATTAAGAGATTTGAAAGGAACTATCCTTACATTAAAAGATTTACCCTATGTCGACAGGTTTGAATTAAATATTTCTTGTCCTAATACTTTTAGTAGTATTGGAGTTTTAGATGCGAGACAGAAATATGTAGATCAATTATTTGATATGTTAGAAGTTGTGTTAGAGGATGTTAATTTAGGACAGGATTTATATTTAAAAATTTCTCCTGATGCAGATGAGAGAGAAGTTGATGAGATTTTAGAAATTTGTAATCATTATAGGGTTTGTGGATTTACTTTAACAAATACTACAACTAATCATAGACCTGAATATATCTATGATTCTCCTGGAAAAGGAGGAGCAAGCGGGAATGCTGTTTATGATGATTCATTAAGGGTTCAGAAACTTTTTGCTGAGAGAATTAGTGAGGATGTTAGATTAATTGCTTGTGGTGGAATTAATTCTGTAGATAGACTTAAAGAGAGAGGTTCTTTTGGCAATGTAAAAGAAATACAGGTATATACTCCTTTAATCTTTTCTGGAACTAGTTTGTTAAGAAAGTTAAGAAGTGCAGGGATTTAATATATTATAATAGAGATAATCTGTTGCAATAATGTTTATAAAACAAAACACTTTGTTTAATTTAATGGAAAGAGATTATGGAAAAGAGATTGCAAAAGCAGGATTAGAAATAAATGCTATTAAGTTAAGACCTGATAATCCTTTTATCTGGGCTTCTGGTTTTAGAATGCCAATTTATAATGATAATCGAATGTTTCTTGGGGATTCAAGGCATAGGAGATTAATTGCAGACGGATTTAATGATCTTATGAACTCCACAAAAGAGAGTAATAGAGATATTTATTTTTCAATAATTGCTGGAACTTCTACTGCAGGAATATCCCCTGCAACAACTCTTGCTGACACTTATCTTGTGACAAAACCAATGATATATGTTAGAGATAAACCTAAAGATCATGGATTAAAAAATCAGATAGAAGGAATTGATGCAGAATCAGATTTAGAAGGAAAAAGGGTTCTTTTAATCGAAGATTTAATTTCTACTGGTGGAAGTTCTGCAAGAGCAGTGCAGGCAATAAGAGATGCAAATGGTGTTTGTGAACATTGTTTTTCAATTTTTAATTATGGTTTTGATAAAGCATCTAGAATTTTTAAAGGAGAAGAAGATTATGATAAAAAAGGAAACAAATTAGAATCTCCTTGTGAAGTAAAATCTCTTTTAACTTATGATACTTTATTAGGAGTTGCTAAAGAAACAGGGTATATTAATGATCAACAAGTAGAAATGCTCGCTGAATGGAGAGCAGATCCTTTTGGATGGGGAGAAAAACATGGCTTTCCAAAGGTAGAGAGATAAAATGGAATTAACAGAAAAAGAACAACAAGCAAGAGAAAGAGTTTGTCTAGCATTAGATGTACCAACTGTACAAAATGCATTAGATATGGCTGAAGAACTTGCTCCTTGTGTGGGGACTTTTAAAGTAGGGAAGCAATTACATACTTCTGCAGGAAATGTAGGGGTTAATATCATAAGTGAAATTGGTAAAAGTGGAGGAAACACCTTTCTTGATTTAAAACTTCATGACACTCCAAATACGGTTTATCAAGCTAGTAAAGTTAGTGCTGTTCCAGGAGTTTATGTTTTTAATATTCATGTTGCTGGTGGGGAAGCTATGTGCAAAAAAGCAGTAGAAGGAGCTTATGAAGGGGCACAAGCTAGACATATAGACAGGCCAAAAGTAATTGGAGTAACTGTTTTAACAAGTTTAGATGATAATGATTTAAAAGTTCAGGGTTTGGGGGTAAAATATGATGATTTAGTGAAAAGAAGAACTGAACTTGCTAAAAAATGGGGATTAGATGGGATAGTATGTGCTGCAAACAAGGCAGGAGGATTAGAAAAAGAATTTGGAAGTGATTTTACTTATGTAACTCCTGGAATAAAATGGGCTGGAAAACAAGGGGCTGGTCAAAAACAATTATACACTCCAGATAAAGCTGTTAAAGATTGTGGCAGTTCTATACTTGTTATAGGCAGTGCAATAACAAAAGCAGAAGATAAAAAAGCAACAGCCTATGAAATTTTACGAGCAATGGCTAAAGAACTTTAGTTTTTTTATAAATTTTTTGGATTTTCTTAAGATAGGTAATAGATCTGCATCAATTATTTCTATTATCCCTTTCCTTAGACTTTCTATTTTTATTTGAATTAATTTCTCCTTCCCCCTTTCCTCTTCCTCTTTTTTAGCTTCTAATTTCATATTATTTATAATTAAGAGTTTGTCTTTAAGAATCATTAAATTTTCTTTTAATCCAATTGTTTCTTTTCCTTTTATTTTATGATTCAGTGCTCTTAAGTAAAGGGCAGCGTCAATATCCCAAAGTTCATAAAAAGGATAATGACTCTTTTTAGAAAATGTATCTTTATAAGAATTCAAATTGTTTTCTAAGAAATTTAATTCAGTGAATAAAGTTTCTAGTAGATCTAATTGCTTTCCTTTTTCCCTTTGATCTTCTTTTCTTGTTTGTTTTTTGTAGTGTTCATCTGTTTTTTTGATTTGTTTGTTTCCTACACGCCACATAACATAAATGGCTGCTCCTTCTAATAAAATAGTGAATATACCAATTAGAATAACTATTATTGTATTAGTTTTACTCTCTCCTTGAATTTGTCTAAGAGATTTTAATTGGGTAACTGCAATTCTATCCATAACAAAAATTTCTCCAGGAAGCCTCCATCCATCATTAATAACATTTACTTTTTCTTCTTCAACACCAATCTCTCTAAATTCCCACACGCCTTCATTGGATAAGGTTTTTGTGGGTGGAGGGAACTTGATTTTGTTTCCATTAGGAGTTTTATAAATGATTGAATCAAATTCAGGTATATCCATTAATTCAAAAGAATATACACTTGAATTAGTAAAATCTAAATGTATTGAGAGATCTTCACCCCATTTATCAGAGTTGGGGCGTTTGAATTGTAAAATTACACTTTCTACTTTATGGCATAAAGGCTTTGCTTTTGCATAAACACTTTCAATAAATAAGATATCACTTCTCCTAACAAATTTATCATTTCCTGTTGGTTGGTAAGAACTCCTAACATATAATTTTGAATCGTCTTCAAGATGTTGCGTTTCATATGTTGCAACTTCTATACTTAATTCCTCAATACAAGATTCAGCACTTATAGATAAAATATTTAGAACTAATAAGAATCCTACAATTAAAATTAATATCAATTTCTTTTTTATTTCCATAAGGAATCAATGAAACTAACTTATTTAGAATTTTCTATTCTTATTTCCCAACCTACCTCTCCTTCTTCTTTGTATCCCCATCAGCATCAAGTTCTTTTCTTGATTCACAATTAGGATTAAAACAAAAAATCCAAGGGCGTTTTCCTGCTTTTATTCTCATTAACATTGGATATTTACAATAATCGCAAATTTTATCTGTTTTTTTGATTAATGAGCGGGATGGAAGTGGAAATGTTTTCTTGCATTCTGGATAATTTGTGCAGGCAATAAAGTATGACCTGAATCTTGGAGTGTATTTAATTGTTAATTCTCCTTTGCTGCATTCAGGACACTTAATGTTTAGTTTGTTATCTTCTCTTTGCTGTTCCCATAAAGCTTCGTTTGCTTTTACAAGTTCTTTTCCAATTGCGTTTTCTTTTTTCTTAAAATCTTCTGAGATTTTTGTCAGTGAAGTTTCTGCTTTTTCAATTGTTGCCTGCTGTTTTTTTTCTAAATCCTTTTTTGATTCTCTGATATGTTCCATGTCTTTTTCAATTTCTCTTGTAAGCTGCTCATCAATGATTATTGGAGAATGCTTTTCAAGACTATCAATAAGTCTTAAACCTAATTCAGTTGCTTGAATGGATTTTTCTTTTATGTAATTTCTGTTGTAAAGTGTTTCAAGTATATTTGCTCTTGTGGCTTTTGTTCCTAAGTTTCTTTTTTCTAATTCTCTTAATATAGAGGCAGGAGAATACCTTTTTGGAGGTTTTGTTTCTTTTTCTTCAATTTTAACTTTTTCAATATCAACCTTGCCATTAAAATCTTTTATTTCTTTTTCTTCCATCTTTACCGGATAAACATTTATCCAACCTGATTTTAAGATTTCTAACCCTTTTGCAGAAAATTTAAGATTATTTATTTCAACATTTACTTTTTTATTTTCTAATTCTGCATTATCACAAAAGCAAGAGATGAATCTTTTAACAATTAAATTGTAGATTTTTTCATCCCATGCCTCAAGTTTTTGGTAATTTCCTGTTGGTATGATTGCTGGGTGAGCAGGGTCTGATTTGTGTCCTTCAATTGGCTTTGTTCTTGCTGCATGTTGAGTTAGTTTGGGATATTTTTTTTCAAGTTGCTTTAGAATTTTTTGAGGGTTCATTGCTTCAGGTATTTTTTGGGAACTTGTTCTTGGATATGAAATCAATCCTGCAAGATATAATTTTTGAGCTACTTTGAGAGTTTGTGAAGGAGTTATTGAATGAAATTTATATGTTTCTGTTTGCAAAGTTGTAAGGTCAAAGGGGGCTGGAGGATTAAGGGTTTGTTTTGTTTTTGTTGTGCTTGCATCTGCTTTTTTTCCTTTAAGATCTTTAAATTTATCTAAATCTTGTTTCTTGGTTATATCTCTGTTGTGTTTGAGTTCAAGTTTGTTTTTATTGTCGTTGATTGTTATGAAAACCTGCCAGTAAGGTTCTGGTTTAAATGCTTTGATGATTTTTTCTTTTTGGACAATTAAGTTTAGTGCAGGGCCTTGAACTCTGCCGATTGACATTATCCTGAATTTTCCAGTTGTTTTTACTGCATTCATTAATGCTCTTGATAAATTTATACCATACAGCCAGTCTAAAAAGTGGCGCGTTTCCCCGGCGATTGCCTGCCCCCATTCAATTGTTGGGTGTGTGTTGTCGTAAGCATTTTGGATTTCATCAGCTGTTAATGCAGAGAACTTCATTCTTTTTGCATCTGGCTGGTTTGCAATAAATCTTACAATATTGTATCCAATAACTTCTCCTTCAACATCAAAATCAGTTGCAACAACAATTTCAGAGGCGTTTTCAGCTAATTTTTTCATTACTGAATAATATTTTTTGCTCCAATCGTTTTTTTTAACTTCAAAATTTGGAAACCATCCAATATCGAAAACCGGATAATCTGTTCCCTTTTTTGTCTGGCTTACAGAAAATAAATGTCCTACTGCGCATGCAACAACAATGGGTTTTCCTCCCCTGTTTAATTCATAATAAGAAACCCCCCCTGGTTTTGATATTTTTCTGTCTTTTCCTTCTGAGAGAGCTGCGGCAATTTTTCCTGCAGCCTGGGGTTTTTCTGTAATAACCAAGACATAACCATTTTTCTTTAATGCTTTCTCTTTAAACTTTATAGGAATAAATGATTTTGTATTTGTTTTTTTCCTTGAGGATTTTTTTCTTTTAGGGGTTTTTTTAGTTTTTCCTATTTTTTCAATTGTTTCTAAATCTTGTTTTTTAGGTTTTGGTTTTGCTGGAATTTCGATTGTTTGTTTTATGTCTTCTGGGTTGAAAACTCTGAATTGCTTTTGTTCAATTTTTGCATGGTTTGGTTTTTTGCGGGGCATTTTTGTATTATTTTTTTAGGATATTATGAAAATTTAAGAAGATAAATCTAACTTAAATTTTCTTTTTTATCTATAATGTTATAAGTTTATTAAGTTTTACAATGAATAGCTTACGCTTCTACTTCGTCCTCTTAGTATTTTATTAAGTTATTAATAATTAAATAGGCGAGCGAACAAAGTGAGCGAGCCAATGTTTAATTTCTTATTAATTTGTATTTTTAATTAGAATTAGGGGGTTTAAAAAGTTTTGTTATGTTATATAAATCTTTATATAAGTTTAATTATCATTAGATATATGGCAAGAGTTAAGGGTATTAATGATAGTTATATGAGAAAAAAAGGATTGGAGTTAGTTATGTTGGATTTATTAGGGGAATTGGAGAAATCTTTTTCTAAAGTTAATGATGCAAAATATCAACCTATCAAAAGGTGCTGGTGCCAAGCAGTTTATGATGGAAAGCTTAAGCAAGTTGAAACATTTTTAGAGGTTTGTGATGAAAGTGATTATATTTCTGGTTATCAATTTAGGAAATTAGCAAAAAAATATAAAGAAATAACTGGAGTTTCTTTTAAAAAGAAACAAAAACAGAAATTGAGGGGAGTTATTTAAATCTCAATTATCTTCCCTTTCCTACCAACATTTATTATCTTTGTTTTTCCTATTTTTTCCTGGAGTCCTTCTGCTTCGTGAATATGTCCTGAAATGAAAATGTCGGGTTTGAGTTCTTCAATTGCTTTTCTTACTGCAGTGCTTCCAGGGAATCCTGAGAATTCTGATTTGGTTCCAGCTGCATGGACATGGCTTACCATAATTTTCTTTTCCAAATCTTTAATTTTTTCAAAATCTTTTTTTAATTTTTGAAAAGCTTTTTTTTCATTTAAGTTGAGTTGCCAATCTGCACTTCCAATTCCAAATATTCCTATA
>JAUUWR010000057.1 GCA_030588935.1 bacterium
AGTCTCATCTGAAGAACCTTCAAAATATTCTATTAAATTACTATCCCCTTCTCCTGGATAAGGATCAAGGGTCTTAAGTATCACATCATGCCCAGCAAGTGTCTTAACATTGATAGTTGTAGTCGTAGCAAAAACTAATGGCATAACCAATAAAATCAATAAAACCATGCAACCTAATTTTTTATTCACCATCTTTAATATTAAACATTAGAAAACCCTCTTTATAAATTTTTTTATAATGCCTTTCAACCATAACACATTTCCAATTCAACATTAATATTTCCTGAATCCATAAAAATTGCCTGTGAAGAACCAGCACTTGAACTGCAATTTGCAAAATCACCGTCGCTGATAACTAAAATCTCCTCATCACCTTCAATAGTCAAATCCCGGTAATAAATATTTAATTCATATGCTTTGTTTTTTCCAGCTTCAGAAACCTGAAAACTATTTTTAATAATTTCATTAAAACTCTTTTTTAAGACATCGCAGGCCATTTCATCATTTAAGCATTTTTCATTCCTGTAACATGATTTAATCAGGTCTTGCAAATCTTTATAATTTGGAATATGACTGATTGCACAGTTAGTTGTGTAATACATAGCAGACTGAAGAAAATCAGAAATCTCAACACTTGTTTTTTTCACACTCTCACCCCGCCCGATTGCAAAACTCAAAAAAACCAGCCCAATTATGCTAACTATTATTATAATTAGGGCAAATCCGACTATTTCGTGTTGTGCTTTTTTGTTTTTCATTTTTCCTTTATTCTATTTTATCACTAATATAATAAATTATTAGGTTACTCAAAGAGGAGTTTAAGCTTTCTCTTCTGCCCAATGTCATATTTATACCTTATTAGTTTTTTATTTATTTCAATAATTATAATACCTCGCTCCCTGCCCACAACTGAGCAATCTCACATTTATCATAACCATAATTATTTTCATATTCTCGTCGACAAAGAGCAACAAAACTACTAATAACCTTCTCATTCTCAATAGCTTTATCATAAACCTCAATCACATCACAATCAGGATAGTTAGAAAGACTGCATTCAATCATCTCATTTTCTTTTTTATCAAATCCAGAATATTTAATAACACTTAAACTTGAAAAACTCCAAAAATCTTCATAACTTTTTTTGCCAATCAAAGCCATTAACTTGTCTGCATCAACACAATTAGATTTTCCGCCAGCACAGATAAACTCAGCTGTTCCTGCTAAATTTGTAATAGCAGATAATGTCCTCCCCTCCACAATCTCAGTTGCACTTTCCTGAAGATTTTTGTAGACTATTGAAAGAGCAAATAAACCAACCAGCACAAAAAATAAGATAATTGCTATTATCATGAATGCCATTTCTTGTATCTTCAGCTGGGATTTTTTATTTTTTATCATTTTTATCTTGAATCTCTATAAATTATCAAGCTCTTCAGATGAACAGCTTAAGCTTCTACTTCGACCCATCATATTTTATTAAGTTAGTAGTTATTTTCTTAGTAAATTCTACAAACAGCCCCCTGATTTTTAGCATCAACAACCTCAGCCTTCTGAGATATTAAAAATAAATCTTCAGATGTCTCCAAACCTTTAGCCAATACCATCATCTCTCTTAAATCAGCCTCAATATTAGAACTGCATCCCTTTAGCTCAATAATCTTAATCTTGTCAATATAAATTAATGAAAGCTCGTTAAATCTTTTCATTAATCTTCTTAAATTACATTCATAAATTTCAGGCGAAGAAACAATTGCAGCATAAAGCAAACTGTCTGTATAATATAGGACATCACTTCTTCTAAAAACTTTTCCATAATCATACAAGCTTTCGCAATTATAATCCTCGCACATTCCATAAACAGAAATATCACAGCCAAGATTAGAGCCAAAACAAACTTTAATTCCAGCGCAAGCCCCTAAATCTTCTGAAAAATTAATATTTTTAATTCCAAGCCCAAGGACCTCGTCTTCAATCTCATTAGGCTCCTGATAAAAACAATAATCCCCACCACTTATCACAATAATATCAGCTACTTTAAAAGGCATCTCAAAAGACTTGGAAAATAAATTTAACTGTTTCCCTTCAATCACACTCTCAGCAAAAACATATTTCTTAGTATTAATCTCTCCCCCTTTTTCTCCAAACTTATTTCCAAAAGTTTTTTCTGCAAAAGCAATTGTGTTTTTTCCAAACACCCCCAAATCAGAACAACCATAATAGGTCCGAGCATCTTTTTTAAAATTTATCTGGTCAGATTTTCCAGAAGCCAACCCAGTTCCCATTGGTTCAATCAAAGTAGCAAGTTTTGCAGCAGTTTCTGTAGAAACCCGGTATTCACTTGTTTCAATAAATTTAGCAGTTCCGTAAATAGCTAAAAATAAAATCACAATTCCTGCAATAATCGCAAACATCCAGTTGAATGGCATTGCTATTCCTCTTTTTTGTTTCACCATTTTCCTCTTAACTTTTCTTTAATAATTTATTTAATTTTTTTAAAGCTTCTTTATTCTGTGGCCATTTTAATAATTTTAATGCTTCAGTATATGAGCACCATTTTATATCATCATGCTCTGGATAAATATTAACATCAAACAATATCTTAGTTTTTGGTTCAACTTCAGCGCCAAAAACAAATTCTTTTATTTTAGGATTTTCTTCATGAATATATTGATGCACTTGCTTTATTATTCTTTTTATATTTTCTATTCCTGTTTCTTCTTTCACTTCTCTTTTAGCTGCTTTAATAAGAGATTCTCTTTTTTCAGTTCTTCCAGTTACTGGCTGCCAAAATCCTCCCCTTGAAGAAATTCTTTTCAATAATAAATATCTATAATTATCATTTATCTTTTTGAATATAAATACTTGAATTGTGGTTTTCATCTCAACCCTCTCAATCTTTTTTTGTTTCACCATCATTTTTCTCCTTTATCCAAAAAAGAATAATTCCAGATATAACAGACATTATTCCAACAAACCAAAATATAATTTCAAAACCAAATTTACCAATAATAAATCCTCCAAGCATTAAACCAATAGCCCCAATTATTCCTAAAAACATATTATAAAACCCCAAACTTTTTCCTCTTGTTTTTTTATGAGTTATATCTGCCATAAAAGCCTCGTCTGAAATCCCCCACATAGCCGAAACTATCCCATTCATTATTTGTAAACCATATAATTGTGGGAGATTTTGAACATATAAATAAAGAATAGTTATAATGCTTGCTCCAAATGAACTTAATATAAGAAAAGGTTTTCTTCCAAACTTATCCCCAGCCTTTCCTATAAAATAAGTTGCAATTGAACTTACAAGAACACTAACTCCAAAGAGCAATCCAAGATTTTCTATTCCTCCTCCTATATTATTTAAAAATATAACAAAAAAAGGCCCAATTAATTGAAATGCAAAAACTGCTACCCCATTTGAGGATAACATTAATCTATAATTTAATTTATGTTTCATTTTTATTCCTCTTTTTATTTTTAATTAAATAATCAGAAATAAATTCTTCATATTTCTTTTTTGTTTTTTTAGGTAGTTCATTATATGCTCCAAGTTTTCCTCTGCAAATTTTACTTCCACATTTACAAATTCTATTTTTTGAAGTTATCTCATCACCATATTTACCTACTATCATCGCATAATCTATTGTGATTTCCTCCCCCTTTTTTATATCTTTAAAAGCCACAACCATTGTTCTTTGTTTTATTCCAGAATTTGGATTACAAGAATGACAAAGATATTTTCCAAAATTATCAACTGGAACAGGGTCAATAAATAAATTTTTACCAATAGGAATTGTATAAATTGTGCCTTTGTTAACAATTGGACCTGCTACCAGAAAAATGAATTCACCTCTCTTAAATGATTTCTTGGCAAATAGGGATTTACCTTTATTTTTTGTATTTTTTATATAAATATTCTCTTTAAACATTTTCACTCCAAACCCCCCAAATATTTTTCAATGAGACTTTTAATCATATTTTTAATCTCTTCAATATTATCTTTAGTTTCTTCTATTGAAATATCTTTACCATAGTAATTTATTAAATTTCTTATTTTCCTAAATCTATCAAATTTAATTGAAAGAACTTCTTCCCCCTTTTCTTTTAAAAAATAAGTAAAAGCTTCATGAGAATAAATCTTAAAACCATCCATTATAGAAATAGCTTCTAATACTTCTCTTAAAGAATCATAATAATTAGCCATTATTTTTCTAGAAGAATTTTCATTTATTTCCAAACTATCTAAAAACACCATATCTCTTTTGATATTGTTAATTAAAGATTTGACTAAGGCAATGTCCTTGGAAGTTCTTCTTACAAGCTCTTTATCAATAAAATCTTTAAATCTCATTTAAACACCTCCAAATAACCATAAATAACAATGCCATTAATCCAGCTATTTAATAATTCCTTATTTTTCTCTTTTATTCTTTCAATCTCTTTTTTTGAATGAATAAATAACTGTATCTTATTTCTCAATCTTTTTTCAAACTTATTCAATTCAATTTCTTTTTTTAAAGGACTCACAATTAACAGATCTATATCACTTTTAGATATGTTCTCTGCTTTAGCAAAACTTCCAAACAAAACAATAGCTTCTGGATGATTAAACTCCTTTACGAGATAATCAATAAGCCCAGAACTTTCTAAAAGTTCAAGATTATAATTTAATTTCAACTTTTTAAACTTCTTACTTTCAACATTTGCTCTAAATAAAAGATGATTAAACTTTTTTTCTGATTTTAAAATATCTTTCTTTTCAAGATTTTTTAAATATTTAGAAATGGTTGTAGGAGATTTTTTAAGTAATTTAGAGAGCTGTCTAACATGAAATTCTTTTCCAGGTTCTTTCATAAAAAAATCTAAAACTTGATTGTCCATTTTTATGTACAGTTGTTCATATATTTAAACAATTGTCCATTTTTAAAGGTTTCTAGTAGAATTTAACTCAACCCAACAAGCGCCTCACCAAACTCCTTCTCAATATCAATCACAACTTTCCCGCTCTCAATCTCAATACAATAAGGATTTTTTAATTCTGTAATTTCATTAACATCAATATGTTTTATATTATGATAAGGCATATCACAAGCATTTTTCCGAGGGTAAAAAAATAAACTAGCATCAGCAGACTGATAAATACTAATATCAGAATAAACTTTGCTCTCTATATTTTCTCCTTTGAGAGAATTAGAAAGATTAGCAAAACAAACATAATCTAAACTCGAAGGCAAATTCCCAGAAAACTCAAAACTTGAACTTTGAGAACTCCAAGCTTTATCAACATCAGCCTGCAAATCCTCAATAAAAAGTCCAATCTGCGTGCAATCTCTCAAACCTAAAAAATGCCTGATTGCAATAAACGCAATCACAATGAAAAATATAATTAAGAATATTGAGAATATTACTGAGAATGGAAGCCCGAATAATTGCTGTGCTTTTTTTCCCTTACCTCTTTTATTTATCATATAATCATTAAATTTAGATAATATTTAAAACTTCCTTAATTAAAAAAATGAAATTAGGTATAGACTCGCTCACTTTGTTCGCTCGCCGATTTAATAATAATTAATAATCAAAAAATATTAAGGGGGCGAGATAAGAGCTTAAGCTGTTAATTGTAGAACTTAAAAATTTATAACATTATAGATAAAATTCCAGAGTAAAAATAAAATTACAACACCACAACATCCTCAACAACCTGATAAGGCCTTACAATAATAGAACACTCATTTGGATTAGGCTGATTGCCATATTCATCAGAGCATCTTATATAATAATTCTTATTAATATTCCATTCTGCAGTATGAATTGTGTCATCTGAATAAGGCATCTGAATCCCATCTTCAATATTAAAGTTGCAGTCCTTGTTAGAATACGAGCAAACAGATTTTTCATTAGTTATTATTTTCAAATCCCCATCTCTGTAAACTCGTACAACAATAGGAGAGCTCCTGTCAACATCAACATCAAATTGTGTTGAATCATAAGCAGCATTTCCACCCAAATCCACACACTTAAAATAATAAGTATAATCTCCTGTGATAAGATCTTGTCTTTGTGAATGTGAATTCCCGCCTGTCTCTAAAAACTCAAGATAATCCTCGTCAT
>JAUUWR010000038.1 GCA_030588935.1 bacterium
CAATAAGAAGCTCTTTTTATATATTACTAATTTAATAATTTCAAACTTTGGAATCAATAGTTCTCGCTAATCAAATTTATAGCTTATTAATATAAAAGAAAATTTAAGTTATGTTCAATCTCATAAGAGTTGAACAGACAGAAAATCTTATAGGATTTTCTGTAGGTTTATCTTCTTAAATTTTTATAAAATTCCAAATAAATAAAATAATAATATAAAAAAAGATGGTGAAAATTAAGAAACAAAAATCTATTGAAAAAAAAGCAAAGAAACCCAAGGTTTTAAAACCTCCAAAACTAAAACTTAAAACAGAAAGAGATATTGCAATGGACTTTGCTCAAAGAGTCTACCGAAAATTTGATAAAATAGTTAAATCAGTTATTTTGTTTGGCAGCCAGGTAAAACAGACAAAAGTAGCGGGCTCTGATATCGACATTATCGTGATTATAGACGACGCAACAATCAAGTTTGATGACAAAACAATTGCCTGGTACAGGGAGGAATTAGCTAAATTAGTTAGAGAAGATCCCTATAAAAAAGACCTTCATATTAATACAATTAAATTAACAACCTGGTGGCAGGATTTGGCCAGAGGAGACCCGACTGTAATTAATATTTTAAGGTATGGGGAAACATTAATTGACTTTGGAGGCTTTTTTAATCCATTAAAAATTCTTTTAGAACAGGGAAAAATCAGGCCAACCCCTGAAGCAATTTACACATGTTTAAACAGAGTTTCAGGGCATATCTTGACAAGCAAAAGGGCAGAAATCTCAGCTATTGAAGGAAGTTATTGGGCATTTGTTGATTCTGCTCAGGCTCTGCTTATGGCAGTAAAAGTACTTCCCCCAAGCCCAGAACACATTGCTATTTTATTAAAGGAAAATTTTGTTGATAAAAAATTAATGAAAATGAAATGTGTCACAGATTTTAGGGATTTGCATGACCTTCACAGAAAAATGATGCATGGAGAAATCACAGATATAAGCGGGGATGTCATTGATAATTGGCAGAACAAAGCACAGGAATTCTTCGATGCCACTTTGAAGTTGATTAAAGAGATTGTTTGATTAGATTTTCCCTGTATCCCTAATTTCTAAAAAGGAAGCTAAAGCTACTCATCTTCAAAATTAAGAATATTTAGGAAATATTGATAAAAAAGAAAATTTGAGTTAGACTTGTCTTCTCAAATTTTTAAAATACTAAAAATAATTAATTATCTTCTTGTGCAACATCACTTCTAAAAACCATTTCATAAAAAGCAGGAGCGTTTTCCTCTCCTAATACTGCCCTTGCATATTCAACTTCTTTGCCTTTTATTTTATCATGAAATTCTTTTGTTTTCCCTGATGCTATCTTAATATATTTATTCAAAATAAGTTGTTCTCCATCAGGTCCTTGAATATAAGTACTAATTGCATTTAAAAGAGATGGGTTATCTTTATATATTTCTGAAAAATAATTTACTGATGTTTGTTGAATGTTTTCAAAAGCTTTAATTTTTAATTTTTGAGCTTTTTCAGAAGTTTCTTTACTTGAATATGCCCTAAAATTCTCCAGCATTTCACTAGCTTCTTTATGTAATTCTACAATATCTTGATATTTACTATTTTCTTCTGGATCAACATCTAATAAGTTAGCCTGTAATTTTTCATTTGGAGTAATTTCAATAATTCTTTCTAAATTATCTCCTTTAAAATTTTCTTTATGATTTTTTCCAAATCTTTTTACACCAGGTTTTACAAATCCAGAAAGTGCCGGAAAATTAGTAGACCTACTCAAACTTCCCACTAAATCTTCATCTATTTTTCCTTTTTCTATCCCTTCTGCTTCAACAACTTTTGCAGCTAAACCAGGTAAATTTTGAGGATAAACTCTATCCTTAATTTGCTGTTCAGCTATTACATAAGTTTGATAAACAAAATAGTCTTTTTTTGCTTTATCATATACACTTTGATTTTCTTCTGCCATTTTTCTTAATTAAACCAACAAAAACCCCTTTAAAAACCTTTCTATTAATGTAATCAAGAAGTAGTAACAAACAAATTAAGAACGTCCTTCTTTCTCTAATTCCTCGCCTAATCTTTCTCTTTTATGAAATCTTTCAACAAATCTCTTTAATTCTTCTTTGGTTGGATAATTATGTTCTATTTTTTCTTTCTTTTTCTTTGGTCTTCTTGAACCTATATTTCTAGTTGGAATAGTGTGATTACCTTGAATGACTAAAATAAATCCTCCTATAATAAAAACCCCCCCAATAAAAATACCCCCTCGAGAAATTATATCTGAAGTAGCAACAACCGCACCAGTAATTGTCAAAAACGAGGGTAAATTAACTATCAATATTCCCATTATAATCAGAGCTAAACCAAGTTTTCTGTAATTCATAGTATGATTAAAAGAATAAAGTTTAAAAACATTTCTTATATTATTTCAAAATGGATTATCAAGAGATTAAACCATTAGTATTTCATAATCCTCCTAATCAGAATTATAATGAACTCACAACTTCCCTATACAATCCAAAAAGACCAAGAATCACATATGCTAAAAAAGTTGATTATTCTGTTATGTGATGATTAAATTTAAATAACCCACAAGTTTTAAATATCCTATGAGCTGGAAAAGAGTTTTAGGTATTGTATTAATTATCATGGGGACATTTATAATTTTAACAAGTAGAACCATAAGTGGAAGTGTTATCGGTGTTTTAGACATTATTTCTAAAGTTAGTTTTGTTCTTGGGGTGGGATTAATAGCAGGAGGTCTTGGGTTGATATTTACGACCAAAAGACCAAAACTTGCAGAATTAAAAAGGGAATGGAAAAAAGACCCTAAAATAAACCCCTAAAAAACATCACTATAAACATCTTCATCATCCTCATCAAACCTGTACTTCATCTTTTGAGGGGTATTATCCGGTTCTTCATCAGGATTATAAATTCCAATACTCTCGGGATTTACAGGTTCTGAGCTTATACCTTCTGTTTCAATAGATTCTTCAACCCTTTCATTCTGCTCGACTTTTTCCTGTTTATCTTCTTCAACATCTTGCTTAATTTCCTCTGCTTTGTCTTTAATCCTGTCCTTATTATCAATAGGAGAAACCGGGCCAATATGTTCTTCAAATTCAACTTCTGGTTTTTTCACTACTTCAGGAAACTCTGTTGATTGTTCTTTCAAGTCCTGTATTTTTTCTTGTTTTTTCTCAATCTCTGTAATTTCTACAGGCTTTGTCTCTTTTTCTATTTTAGGAATTTCAGGAAGTTCTGGTTTCTGCTCATTAATTTTATTTTTTCCCTTACGATTTTTATAACATTTCTTGCAATAAACTTCTTTTCCAGGCTTTGGTCTAAATGGAACCCAGCACTCTTTACCACACTCAGCACATACAGCATTGGTTTTCTTTTTTCTTTTTACAATTTTTTCCTCAACAGCTTCTTTATCTTCTTTAGTTTCTCCTAACTCTTCTTTTTTTATCATGCCTTCTTGTTTTCTTTTATCAAAAATCTCTTCTTCCTGTTCAAAACCTACTTGATTCTCAAGTTCTTTAATAAAAACAGAAATATCATAAGCAGCATCTGCATTTACCGAAATTGAGTCAATCCCTTCTTTTATTAAAAATTCAGCCATTTCTTTTTTGCTTCCTGCCTGCCCGCAAATACTTGAAGTTGTTTTGTATTTTTTGCAGGCTTCTAAAACTTTTTTTATCTGAGAAAAAACAGCAGGATGTATTTCATCATATAATTCCTGCACTAAATCTTCCCCCCTATCAACAGCAAGAGTATATTGGGTTAAGTCGTTTGTCCCAAAACTAATAAAATCAACTTCCGGGCAAATATCATCTATAATCTGAACAGCAGCAGGAGTCTCAATCATCACCCCAATCTTCATATTAGAAGTCTTAAATTTATCAGAAATTTCTTTAGCTCTTTTTAATTCTTCAACTGAAATCACCTGGGGGAACATCACGCCAAATTCTTTTTCAGGATTTTGCTCAGCAACCTGTTTAATAGCCTCTAATTCTGCCTCAAATATTTTAGGATGCTTTAGACTAAATCGAATTCCATGAAATCCCAGCATAGGATTTATTTCTTCCTCAGAAGCCCCCTTCAAAGAACCATATTCATCACTTCTCAAATCAGAGCTTCTAACCCAAACTGATTTAAAATGCTTTGCTATTTTTTCAATACCTTTTTTCAAAAGCCCAACATACTCATCTAATCTATTTTCTTTTTCATAAAGTAAAGGGTGTTCCCCAGAACCTGCGATAATTCCCTCTAAACGAAGCAGCCCAATAGAATCAATTCCAGATTCAGTAGCTCTTTCAGCAAAATCCGGCAAATCTAAAATAAGTTTTAATTTTGTTTTTGTTTCAACTACTGGCTTGACTTCAACAAACCGAGTTTCACCAATCTGCCCTTCATAAATTTTTCCATTTGAACCATCAACAGTAATTGTCATTCCTTCTTTTAATATAGAAGTTGCTTTGCCAGTTCCAACAACTGCAGGTATGCCCATTTCCCTGCTCACAATTGAAGCATGAGCAGTCATTCCACCTTCGTCAGTCACAATTGCATTGCATTTTTGCATGCTCACAACCATATCAGGATTAGTCATTTCAGTCACAAGAACATCACCTTTTTTTATTTTAGATAAATCCTGCATGTCATTGATTAATTTAACATTACCAATTCCAACTCCAGGACTTGCCCCTAGTCCTTCTAAAATTATGTTTCCAGAAAGAGTGCCTTGTTTTTTCTCAGGTTTTTTAGTTGTAACTGGCCTTGACTGCAAAATATAAATCTTCCCTGCTTCCACACCAAACTCAATATCTTGTGGTTTTTGATAATGCCCCTCAAGCTTTATAGCATAATCTGCAATTTCTAATACCTGTCCATTACTCAAAACCTGCTCCTTAGATTTTTCAGCACTAAGTTTAACAATCTTATTTTCCCCGCCGCTTGTCCTGACAACTGCAATTTTTTTATCAGTAACTCTAATATTTTTAATCTTTAAATCCTCAGAATCAGTTGCCTTAACAACATAATGGTCTGGATGAATCTTGCCAGAAACAATTCCTTCACCTAATCCAAAAACAGCCTCTATAACAATCTGGTCTTCAAGAGTTACTGGGTCTTTAGAAAACATAACTCCTGATTTTTCAGAATCAATCATTTTCTGAATTGCAACAGCAAGCAAAGCCTGTTCTTCTGAAAAACCTTTCTTATGCCTGTAATAAAGGGCGCGAGGAGTGTATAAACTTGAAAAACATTTTTTCACATGCTGAATCAATTTGCTATCTCCTTTGATATTGAGAAAACTTTCCTGCTGTCCGGCAAAACTTGCATCAGCCAAATCTTCAGTTGTTGCACTGCTCCTAACAGCAACAAAAACCGGCTCTTGAGAATTTTTTAAAATATTCAACGCATCCTCAGAAACTTTTTCTTCATTAAACTGCCCTGCCCCCAAAATATGATAAGCCTCTAAAATCTCATTCTCTAATTCCTCAGACATTTCCTGACTCTCAATTAATTTCCTAACCTTGCCTGCTTTTTCCCTCAAATCTGCTGTATCTTCAAAATCAATTCCTATAACAATATTTTTAATTTTCTCTTTAATATTTTTAATAAAAAATTCAAAAGCTTTCGCAGTTATAACAAATCCTGGAGGAACAGGAAAATCATTCCTAATCATCTCTCCTAAATTAGCTCCTTTGCCACCGGCAATCTTAATATCTTCTTTGGCAAGCTCAGAAAACCATTTTATATATTTTTCTGAAAAATCCAACTCTTTTTTCTCAACCATTTTTTTATTTTTGCTTATTTTATTTTTTATTTATATCTTTACAAATTATTAAGCTCTATATAAGCAACATTAAGCCCTCATCCTTTTTGCTTACTCTCCTCATCTTCCAAATGTAATATTTTTAACAATATAAGTTAATATAAAAATTTGGTTAGCGAAGCTTCCAAATTTTTCATGAATATCAATTACACTCTATTAATTATATAGAAGAAATCATTTCATATTTAAAGTTTGTGGGGTTTGAGGATAATCAACCCGTCTTCTCCTCAACAACAACCTTTGTCTTACAAGGCAATTTAGGAGTTACTTTTTTAAAAAATCTTCTTACTTTTGAAACATTTGTCTTTTCATTAAAATAAGCAGTAAAAATAGGTTTGTTTTTTTTAACAATTGCTGCTCTTCCTTCAGGCCTTCCAAAACTTTTTGTCATTCCAGTCTGAACTCTTTCACCCTTGCTTGCCCCTGAATAAACCCTGTTGTTTCTCAAAACATTATGAGGATAAACATTGCATCTCAAGAAAAAGTTTTTTTGAAATAATTTCGTCAAATCTTTATTTAAAGCTTGTCTAACTGCTTCTAAAGCCAAATCCCTGATTTGAATATTTTCCTGAGTTGATAAAGTTATCTTTATTTTAAATTTTCCCTTTTCAAAAGCTTGTATATTTCCCATGCTAAATTTAACAATTTTCTGAGGAGGAACTGATTTTATAAAACTAAACTGCTGTCTTTTAGAAAAACGAGTATTCACTACTGGTTTTCTTTTCGAATATGCTAATGCTTTTCTTGTTGTTGCCATTTTTTATTTTTTACTATGAACTATATGATTTGTATCCCCCATAGATAATACAAATACTTCTGCATCCTCGTTAGGAATATTGCATGAATCTATAGCTTTTTCTGCTGCACCATAACTTCCATAATCATGTCCACCAATTAAGCCACATTTCTTGTTTATTAAAAAATATTTTGTTTCTACCATTTTATTCAACCCCCACCTCCTCATTCCTCGCCTGTCCAGGCAGTCCTTTTTCAAAAATTGCACGAACCAAACCCTTATTTCCATGAGCAGAACTTATTTTCCCTTTAATTTTCTTTCCAGCAGGCGAAGTCCAAACAACCTCCTTGCCGACAAACTTCTCAGCTTCTTCACGATTCTTCACACCCACATCTAATATAAAATGTCTCTCATGAATTCTTTTCAATCCTCTGCGAAATTGGATTACTTTGGCTTTCATTTTGTTTTATATTATTTACTTATAATCTTACAACTTATTAAGCCCGATAATAAGTAGCTTAAGTTCGCATCTTCCAAATATAATATTTTGTTAATTAGTAATAATTATTAATTAGAAAATGAGTTTTTAAAGGTTTACGTTAAACGCAGAAACCAACCCATATTTTCTTCTTTCTAAGATTTCTTTTGGAATCTTATTCCTTTTTGCAATCTCATAAATTGGTTTTTTCCTATTATCATCATCAACTAATTCATCAATACTAAACTTGCTACAACAATTAATTACTTCTTTATCTCCATAAGGTAAAAAAACATCAACATCAAAATGAGAACTAAAAACATCTAACATAAAAAGATGTTCTGGGATTAATCTAGACATATAATATTTTAGTGCTTCAACCCTGTTTTCTTCTAAATCTTTTTTTGGATCATAATTTGGAAAATATCCTTTAGGATCTCTATGAGCATAATATCCACCAAGTAATTCATCAATACAATCACAACAAACAATTTTTTTTGTATATAATGAAATAGCTTTCATTAACATGTAATAATTATCAGGAGAATCATGCTTTACTTTTAAAATTTCGTTTGATTTGTCTGTATCCTCTTCAGAGATTTTCATGATATGCATATTATGATAAAGGTTTTTGTATATTCCTTTAAGTTTTTTTATAAATTCTTTAGAATAAAACATATCTGGATCATCTTTTGAACCAATTGTATGTGCTATTACAGCAGAACCAAATTTTGATTGTCTTAAAATTTTAACTAAAACAAGTGATGAATCTACCCCCCCTGAATATGCTAAATGAATTTGTGGATTTTCCTTCAAAATATTACTTACTGAATCAATTAGAGCATCTTCCAATAAATCAATTTTCTCCTTATAACAAGAATTATCTTTTTTAAGAGAATAATTCTTTATTTCATTGAATAATTCATCTTTTCCTTTAATCATTTTAAATACTCTTTGTGTTTAACTTGCTACAATCACACCACTCTCTATATGCCATCCTCCTTCAGGACATTGTTCAGTAAACTCAACTAAAACCTCTCTGAATTCAAGATTATGCCCAATAACTTCTCTTTTATCAACACAATGTTTATTACAATTACAATGTTTTATTTTATAATCTAATTTAAAATTAACTCCAGCATGTTCCCCTCCACAATGATGAACTATATGTTCTGCATTAACATGATGTATATGATGAAAAAGAGTTAACACATCATATTCCTTTTTCTCTTCCATTTCTATATCTAAAGAAATCAATTATTTAAAGTTTTATTTGATTGAATATAACAAAGAATTATTTAAGTTTCTCTTAAAAAATTAAATGAATAAGTAGTTTGAAAAATATGACTTGATTCCACATTGAATTAATAAGTAGTTCATAAATATTTATAAATATAAAATAATAATTAAAAATTATGAATTTAAATAATTTAGTCAACAAATATATAGGGACTAGATCTAACTTTAAAAAAGCATATCATTGGATTGATAATGTATGCCAAACTACTTTTAAAGAAGGTTACGCAGAAGCGATTCCAGTTATATTTGCTCCTACTACAGATAATTCGACAAAAATGAATATATTAGGTTTTGTAGGACGTCTTGCATATATTATAAGGCATCCATGGAACGACATAAAATTTCATTATTATATGTATCATTGGCATTTTATAGATAGAAAAAAAGAGAATAAAGAATTACTTAATAAGATTGATGAGTCAGGTTTACCTCAAGAAGCAAAAAATAATATTAGAAAATATTTAGAAAGAGATTAATTCTTATATCAGGTTCTGAACAACTGCACATAATGTTTGTTAAGCTCCTTTTTCCATCAACTTCTTTTTTAATTAAAAAAGAGTAATTTATTTAAACTTTTATTTAATTGAGCATGTAGAAAGATTATTTAAGTTTCCCATCTAAACCTTTATCTAAATCAAATCCTGTATCTTTTTGAGATTTATCTCCACATTGATTATTTTGTTCTCTTTTTTCATAAGGTTGGTAAGAGTGAAGCGATCTACATAACATCTTATACCATTCTCTTTGTTCAGAATTTAATAAAGGATTTAACATTTTATTAAATGAATTTTAGATTATTTAAGTTTTTCTTAACCTTTAATCTGATAAAAGTTTATTACAATCTTCTCATTAAAAGGTATATCCCTTGGATAATCTGGTAACATATTTCCTATAGAGAAAGCATTTATCTTTTTATATATCTCAACATCTGGATTATTATCTAATGTTGATTCATAAACAGCTTCAACTATTTGTGGGATTGTTCTGCCATTGGCATTAACTATATGAGCATCCCCAATTGGATCAAGTTTTTGAGAATCTATATCCTCTTTTCTTGTAATTGTTTCATATATACGATTCCATCTCCCTATAATTGCAAATACACCTTCACTATCATACCAAGCAACTTCAGTAAGTTTTTCTAATTCCATTTTTAATGTTTATCAGAACTCTCCCCCCATTCAGGTTTATTTTATTATAAATTTTTCACAAACTAATATCAAACTCCCCCAACTCCTTTTTCAACACCTTCATTATCTTACCATCAATCTTCACCCGATGCCCCCTATACTTGCTCAAAACATTATTCAACTCATTAACATCACTCTCAACAATTTTCCCACTCACAATCTTCCTCACTTTGTTCTCAGAAACCAAAAAAGCCGGCTTAGTCAAAAACAACTC
>JAUUWR010000075.1 GCA_030588935.1 bacterium
AAGAGAGAGAAAAGAAAGAAGAATGAACGAATTCAAAAGAGAGATATTAGAAAGATATAAAAAATGAGGAAAAAATGTTTGATGATATTAGAGTTGGAATACTTAGCGCAAAAAGTTCTATAAAAAGAGGAAATAAAAAAACATTAGCATTTATTATTTTTGTTTTAGCTCTTATTTTTGTGAATTTATTGTTTTTGCCTTCAATGATTGGAGGTTTGATGGGTATGTTTACAGGATTTATGCAATATCCTTATGGAGATATTGTTGTTGAGCCAAGTGGAGATAATGTTTATATAAATAATGCTGATAATGTTTTACAGAAAGTAAGGGCAGTTCAAGATGTTACGTTTGCAACAAAAAGACTGGATGCAGGGGCTTCTATTCAATACAAACAGAAAGTTGTTGGTTCATCAATAATAGGAATATTACCCTCTGAAGAGTACGGTATTTCAAACTATCCCTTTATTATAACTGAGGGAGAATTCTTAGGGGACCTTTCACAAGATGAAATTATAATCGGTGCGATGCTTGTAGAAGGTTATTTTGGTTCTGAAATTTATGATAATCTTGGTGAAATTAAGGTTGGGTCATTTGTTAATGTTACATATAGTAATGGCGTGGTGAGAAAATATAAAGTCAAGGGGATTATGGAAGGCACATTTGAGCTTGTTGACCTTAATGCTTTAGTTCATTACAAAGAAATTAAAGATGTTTTTGGTGTTGATGAGGGCAAGGCAACCAGTGTTGTTGTGAGAGTAAAAAACCCTGATGATGCTGCTAAAGTAAAAGAAAAAATAATTGCAGTTGGAGTTAAGGAACCGGTTTTTACAGCAGATGAAAAATCAGATGCATTAATGCGACAGGCAATGCAAAGTATTGGGATGATAAATGTTGTATCAAAATATGTTAGTTTAATTATAGGGGCTGCATTAATTTTGATTATTGTTTATATTAATGTCTTAAACAGAAAAAGAGAAATAGGGATTTTAAAAGCAGTGGGAATTACGCCTCGTTCAATAGTAATATCTTATGCATTTATCAGCATGTTCTATGTATCAATGGGAATACTTGCAGGATTGGTTTTGTATTTTGCATCTATGTTTTATTTTACTGTAAACCCTGTAACATTTTATGATACTATTACAATTATTCCAGAGATTCAAGTAGGATTATTAATTAATAGTATTTTTACAATGCTCATTATGTCAGTTATTGCAGTAATTCTTCCTGCATGGAGAGTTTCAAAAGAGAGTATATTAAAAGCGATTTGGGGGAGATGAAATGAAAAACATAAAACATATCACTAATGTTACAAAAAATAAATTAGAAGAGGTGAAATAAATAATATTACTAATACTATAATATCAATATCTTTACAAAAATTTAAGTTCGGAGGATGAGAAGCTTAAGTTAGCGAATAAAGATTTTAGATAAATAAAATGAGCAAAATATAAAAATGACAGACGAAAAAACTATGATTCAAATTAAAGATTTAACAAGATATTACAAATCAGGTATGGGGGTAGTAAAAGCCTTAGATGGAGTTTCTTTAAAAATTGAAAAAGGAGAGTTTATTGCTATTATGGGTGCAAGTGGAAGCGGGAAAACCACAATGTTGAGAATTCTTGGTTTGCTTGATAAACCAACTAAGGGGGAATATACAATTAATAATCTTAATGTTGTGCATCTTCCAGAAGAAGAAAGAAGTTATTACAGGTTAACTCAATTAGGTTATGTTTTTCAGGATTATGCATTAATTAATGAAATGAGTGCTTCTGAGAATGTTTACATTTTATCTCTTATGGAAGGGAAGTCAAAAAAAGAATCTATTTCAACAGCTCATGAAGCATTAGTAAATGTTGGATTAGGAGATAAAGGTAAACGAATTCCAGACCAACTTTCAGGTGGAGAAAAGCAAAGAGTTGCTGTTGCCAGAGCCATAGCCAAGAAGCCAAAGATTTTATTTGCAGATGAACCTTGTGCAAATTTAGACACTCATACTTCTGAGCAGGTTTTAGATGTTTTTAAAATATTAAATGAAAAATTTGGACAAACAATAGTAATGGTTACACATGAAGCTTGGCATACTAAATATGTTTCAAGAGTTATTAAATTAAGAGATGGTAAGATTGTTGGGGACTTGAGGAGGAGGAAGAATTAATTTTGAGGTTGTGGAGATTTCTGGTTTGATTCTAGACAGGGGCGTTCAATTTTAAGAACTTTCAAAACTAAAACCTTTTAAAGCCCCTTAATTTCTATGGTTTATCCTTAAAAGGTAAAAGTGGTTCTAATTTTTTAATAAAAATAATCAAAATGAAAATAGATATTCATACATGTAAGAAAGGATATGAAAAAGGAAATGAACTTATAAATATTAATATAGAAACCCATAGAAGTTTAATAAACTGCTCTGACTCAAATTGCCCTGATAGGGGAAAGTTCTATAAATGTTATTCTAAAAGGGTTAAGCAATCAGAACCTATATTAGAAATAATTAATTAAACAAACTAGATACCTTTTTCCAAAAACTTTTTTTAATAAATTCTTCAGGTTCAGGACTAACCTTATAAGTTATCTGGGGTTTTTCTTTCATTTTGGGAGCAGTTTTTGCTAATCGCTGATTTACAATTTCAATTGCTTTTTCAACAGAAATTCTTGAATATCCCTGCTCTATTAAAGAAAATCTCAGAGCATCTAAAGTATAACCTTTTTTTAAATTTTTTAAAATATAATCTGCTAATTGCTGGACATAGTCTTTTGATTGGTGCATGATTATTACAAGAGTTATTAGTTTAAAAAAATAGTTGGGATGTTTTATATTAATTCATTTTAGGATTCTATGAACATTTTGGAAGGCAAGCCATAACCAAAATTTTCTTTTTTATCTAGAATGTCATAAATTTATTAAGTTCTAAAGAAGAATGGATCAAGCTTCTGATACTCAGCACTCTATGCATTGTTAAGTTAATGGGCCTTCATTCAAACAATAAGTAACCATTATAAAGTTAAGACAAAACCAAAAGATTTATAAATATCTATTTTTATCATATTCTACAATGAAACCAAAAACAATAACAGTTGATAGGTTGAATGAAGCCCAAATGGAACAAGTGAGAGATTATTTGGATTCTATGCCAAATAAATCTCATCGAGGTTCTAAGGATGAATTTTATGGTAACTATATTAATGTGTCTGCAAATGTTTCAGCTAGTATTGACGGACGGACAGCTAAAGCTTCAATTCATGGTTACAAGGATGTAGCTTTTGAAATAAAAGATATAGGAGTTCAATGTGAATATACTGCAAAAAGAAAAGCTGAAAGAAATCAGGTTGCTACAGGTTTAGTTACTCTATTAGCTGGATTTTTTACTCAAGAATAAAATCTTATTTTATTTTTTTAACTTGAATCTTAGATTGGATCATAAGAGGAGACCTATGTTCGCGCTTAAAGGTCTTTCTTTAGAGCTTAAGCTTCTCATCTTCAGAGCTTAAGGTTTTTGTGAGATTCTAATATTTATAATATCCATCGATATATTTTTATAGTTATTTTGGTAATTAAAATTATAAAAAGAGATAAACAACCATGGAAATATTCATAGAACTAAGCATAATTATTGGTATAACTGTTTTAATTGCAGGAATAATGAGGTTGTTAAAACAACCTTTGATAATTGGTTATATTCTTGCAGGGATAATTGTTAGCCCTTATTTTTTAAATATTGTCCAATCAACTGAAACCATAAAAGTTTTTTCTCAAATAGGTGTAGCATTGCTTCTTTTTATTGTTGGTTTAAGTTTAAGTCCTAAAGTTATAAAAGAAGTTGGTAAAGTTTCTTTGATAACTGGAATTGGCCAGATTATTTTTACATGCTTGTTTGGTTTTTTCATAAGCAGATTATTAGGATTTTCAGTAATTGTTTCAGCATATATTGCCATTGCCCTAACATTTAGCAGCACTATTATAATTATGAAGCTGTTATCTGATAAAAGAGATTTAGAGAAATTATATGGAAAAATCTCAATTGGTTTTTTGTTAGTTCAGGATATTTTTGTGATAATTCTTTTAATGATAATTTCTTCTTTTTCAGGCAGCTTAAGCATGGATAATTTATCTTTTGTAAGTATTTTAAGTGGAATTTTACTAATTGGGGGATTTGTTTTAATAAGTATTTATGTTCTGCCTAGTTTATCAAACTTTTTTGCTAAATCACAGGAATTTTTGTTTTTATTTTCAATTGGATGGGGTTTAGGCTTGGCAGCATTATTTTATTATATGGGCTTTTCAATGGAAATAGGTGCTTTGGTTGCAGGTATTGCACTTTCTATGTCTCCTTTTCATTATGAAATTAGTTCAAAGATGAGGCCCCTAAGAGATTTCTTTATTATTTTATTTTTTATACTACTTGGCTCTCAAATGGTTTTTGGAAACATAAATGAACTCATTGTCCCAGCGATAATTTTCTCTTTGTTTATTCTTATTGGAAATCCGTTAATTGTTATGATTTTAATGGGTCTGCTTGGCTATAAGAAAAAGACAAGTTTTCAGGCAGGATTGACAGTTGCTCAGATAAGTGAATTCTCCTTGATCCTTATAGTATTAGGTGTTAGTATAGGACATCTAACTAATGAAATACTATCTCTTGTCACAATTGTAGGATTAATAACTATTTCAGGTTCAACATATTTAATATTATATTCTAATAAAATATATCCTTATTTATCTAGATACCTTTCTGTATTTGAAAGAAAAAAAGTTAAAGAAAATGAACAAGAGTTTAAAAATTATGATCTTGTTTTAT
>JAUUWR010000110.1 GCA_030588935.1 bacterium
TGCATCTGCTAAAATTTCTAAGAGATTTCCTACAGAGTCGTTTTGGACCCATGCCCATTCCCCCAGAATTTCTTTAAGATTTTTATCATATCTTGGATGTATATACATATAATCTTCTGTTGGCTCATAATCAAATTTTCCCAGATGTTTAAGATGATCTACAATATTCTGAAATGCACGAATCATTTTGTTTTTGATTTTTCTATTTACTGCAAGATAAATATAATAATTATCTCTAATCCAGAAGTAATTGTTCATATTATTGCTTTTAGACTTAACATCTGCAGGAAAAAGGCCATTTTTGTGCTGGTATTTTTCAAGTTCTATATTTTTTGCATCAAACATAATTAAAATATTAATGAGGAATATAAAAGAATTATTGTACTACTTCTTTCTTCTTCACAACCTTCTTCCCACCCTCAATCGGCTCAGTCGAACGCTTAGAAACATCCTTTGTCTTTGCAGTTATCTTCTCAACTTCTTTAAGTTTTTTAGGTTTCTTATCACTAAGAGAACCAGTCACCTCAACCAATAAACCAGGCAAACCAGTTCCAACAGGAACAGGCTGATTCAAAATTATATTTTCAATAACAGAACTTAATTCGTCTTTGTTATCTTTCAAAGTTGCATTAATAAACTGCTTGATTGGAGTTTCAAATGAAGCCCGCGCAAGAATTGAAGATTTCTGAGAAATAATTCCCATTCTTGTTATTCCTTTAACAAGCCCTTGGACAGTCATTGCATCTGAAATTAATTTCAAATGCCTTTTATTAATTTCTAAACCCTGAGAATTTATAACCTTTCCAATTTCTTTTATTATTGTAGCACGAGCAGCCTCTATTCCCAAAACCTCGCAAACTTCATGAAGATCATTGCTTATTGTTCTTGTTTTATCAACCCCTTTAAAATCCCTTATTTCTTTAAGATTAGTTCCTGCAGTAAGTATGACATAATCTTTATCTCTTTTTACCACTAAAATCTGTTCAATGCCTTTAATTCCAGAGATTGCAGTTTTTTTAATTTTTTCTTTTAGTTTATAAATCTGCTTAAAATCAAAATCTTTTTCACTTAATATTATTGAATTTCCAAGAACTTTGCATTTATGCCCCTTGGTTTTTAATCTTTCTGAAATAGTGTTAATAGATAAATGGACTCTTTTGACAGCATTGTTATCAGCAACTGCCTCTATTTTTTTATCACTAAAATTAATTTTAATTTCTTTAACAATGTCCTGAAGTTTTACTTCCTGTATTTTTTCAGCAATTATTCTCGCGTCTTTTTCATTATTATGCTCTTTATCTAAATAAATTTGCATTTCAGGAGTAGAAGGAGTTCTTCTTGCATCAAAAATTTCAATCAACCTTGGCAAACCTAAATTAACCTGCATCTCAGAAACCCCTGCCATATGAAAGGTTCTTAAAATCATTTGTGTAGACGGCTCTCCAAATGACTGGGCAGTAACAATGCCAATAGCTTCTCCAGGAGCAATGTTTCCTTTTTTATGCAGTTGGGAAATATCTTTGTTATCATCCCCGTATTTAAATTGAATTATTTTTTTAGAACCATCCCTAACTGTTTCATCATATTCTATTTTAATATCCTGTAATGCATTTGCTAATCTTCTGTATAAATAACCTGACTTAGGAGTTCTGAGTGCAGTGTCCATCAAAGAGTCTCTTCCAGTCATAGCACCAAAAAAGAATTCAGCAGGGTCCAGGCCGTTTGAAAAAGAATTGTAAATAAAACCTCTTGCTCTTGGAGATAAATCTCCTTCTTTAAAAAACGACAGCGTCCGGTTGCTAAAACCAATTTCAATTCTTTTTGACCATAATGCCTGCTGACCCACGCAACATGCCATTTGAGTTATATTAAGAACATTTCCGCCAGCCCCTGCACTTATCATAGTGTTTATTGGATTTACTTTAGGAAATTCTTGTTCAACAACTTTTCCAATCTTTGTTCTGATTTCATTTAATTTCTGAAGAATTTTAATTTCACGAGTTTCTTCACTTGTTTTTCCAGGAATTACCTCTAAATTTCCAGCCTTATATTTCTCTATGATCTCCTCTGTGCTCTTTTCTGCATTTGCGATAATTTCTACACTTGCTTTTTTAACCTTTTCATTAACATCTAAATCATTAATTGAAACTGTAAATCCATGCCCTGAAAGATATTTTGTTCCCAAGTCAAATACATTTTCAAGGGCTTTAATTGTTTTGGTTCTTCCAACTTCTTTGTCTAAATATTTTATCAATTCCCCATTTTCAACACCAAAACTATTTTCATCAATAACTCCTGAAATAATTTTCCCATTTTCAATTTTTAAAAAATTTCCGGTTTTAATCTTGCCTTTGTAATTAATTTTTGGGATTACTTGTGAAAAAATTTCTTTCCCATCAACAATTTTTTTAGAAAATTTAGCATTTGTTCCTGACTGGTATAATAATTGAGAAGCATTTGCTTTTGATAATTGCATGTTGCTTAATAAATACCCTCCGGTAACTGCGTCAGCCTTGCATCCTAATAAGTTGCTGTTGTCTTTGCAGGACATTAAGTTTTGGTTCACATCCATTAATATTTTTGCTTCAGCTCTTGCTTCTTCTGTCTGCGGGATATGAATATTCATCTCATCGCCGTCAAAATCAGCATTATACGGCGGGGTTGTAATCGGATGTATTCTGAATGTTTTATACGGAAGAATTTTAACAAAATGAGCCATTAAACTTGCTTTATGAAGGCTCGGATGCCTGTTGAACAAAGCAACATCGCCGTCAATTAATTGTCTTTCCACAACATAACCGGGCGCCAGTTCATTTAAGATTTCTTGTTTTAAATCCGCGGTTATTCTTTTTCTTCTTCCATCAGGCCTGATAATATAATTAGCACTTGGGTATTCGTCTCTT
>JAUUWR010000097.1 GCA_030588935.1 bacterium
TTCTCCCTTGCCGGCCACCTCTCAATTTCCTTAGCAAACCATGGAGCATCATTACCCTGCCCCTTCCATTTCGCAACATAATGAGCTACCTCCCACCCATCAAAAGTAAACTCAACAGCATTTAATTTATCCAAATGCCCATGACAATAATCAAGACGCACATAAAATTTCCTATCTCTTTGACTCAATTCATCCAACCTCTTACATTCACTTAATCCATCTCCACCACAATAAACTGTCTTCTTCTCAGGCAAAATATTCAACCTTCTCAAAACAGTCTCAAACGCAAGAGGGGAATCAGAATCTTTAATAATTGAATAACAAACATCAATAACATCCTCCTGCCTCTCAACATCATACTGTGCTTTCTTCCTCAAATAATCATCATGTTCATCAGCCAAAACTAAATCTCCCTCATCATCAACATAAGAAGGATCAATTGGAACATCATCGCCATATTCAAAATAATTCATCTGAGAATGAGAATCCCAATAAGGTCCATATAAAACCACAAAACTAGGCTTAACACTCTTCGTGGTTCTATGAGCACACCTAACCCTTCCAGCACAATCAAGAATAGTCCCTAAATGTTTCTTCTCTCTAGGACAATAATCATGATTAATCTTAGGTAACTCAAACTTCTTCCAAACTTCGTCAATAGATTTCTCATGATAAAGAGCAGGGTCATCATTATTCTCTTCTCTCCACTTAATTATCAAATTCATAAATCCATAAACATCTATAGGCCAACGACAAGTCGTCATAGACCCCATCCTACAACTATCCAAACAAGCACCAAGAAACTCACCCTTCATTTTCCCCGATTGCATCAAATAATCAATAGAAGCTTTCGCATCCAAACCCCTCGTCCCCTCAATATGACCATCTCCCTCTCCAGCAAAAACCTTAACAAACGCATATGGAAATCCCATATTAAAACTCACAAAATCAACTTTATAAAAATTTATATCTTTTATTTCACATCAAAACAACTCTAAACTAAGAAATTCACAAATACAAAAACAAATTAAATAAAAACAAAAAAATAAAATTTAACGATCTTTCCAAGCAACTAATCCGATGACTACAAAAAATCCTATAGTTGCAATCCATCCTATAAAAGGAATTATTCCTAAAATAGGAAGCAAAGCTAACCAGCCAGGATATTTTCTTTGAACAAAAATATTCCATACCCATATAAGTCCAAATACAAGATTAGCTATTGGTACTAAAAAGATAAATCCCCAAGTCCACTTCTTTTTCGCAAGCATTGCTATTAAAAAGAAATTTGCTATTGGTATCCAAGCTAACCAAGGATATTTATGTTTTAATTTTTTAGCAATTGTCATCCATGCTAAAGCAGTATATACATAAACTCCAATACCAATAATAAATGCAGTAGTAAAACCTACTGCTGCAATTGAGCCTGCAATACCAGTTCCAATTATCTCTTCTCCTAAAGCCATTTTCCATTACCTCCTTTTAATATTAATTAATATATTCATAACTATAAAAATTTAATAAAAAAATAAAAATCAAAAAAACAATTCATAAGCTCCCCAGGCAATTAAAGCAACCCAAAGCAGTGTATAAAACCAAGCTCTTTTTAAGATTCCTTTTTTAAGCATTTTTGTAGCCATTCCAATTACTTCTTTAGCATACATTCCAATTCCTACTGCCATTAATAAAGCTACAAAAGCTGTAACAGCTAAAATCTGAACAATAGTTATTTCTTCAATCCACACTAAATAATACAGCACAACAGCAGCTAAAATTAATGAAATTACAGATGTTACCATCGGTTTAGCCCATATTTTTTTCACAAAGTCTGCCCATGATTTAGGATTTACTGAAATAACTAAAATCTTTATAGCAGAAAAAATAATAAGAATCAAAGCTATAATTTCTATTGGTGTCATGTTCTCTTTTTATTTTCTACCTCCTTTCAACCTCTTTTGAAATTTATATTAATAATGAAATAGATTATTTAAGGGTTTTGATTTTGAAATTATAACACTCAAAATTCTTTCCTTTAACTTATAAGCATCTGCCCATTTTGCATAAGCTTGCCATCCTTGAAAACTTTCCAGCAACTTCTCATAATTTAATTTACCATCACTAAACATTTTAACCTTATTCAACATATTTTTAAGATTTCTTTCTCTCAATAATCTAAAATAATAAAAATTTCTAAAACCAACAAAATCAATTCCTTTTGAAAGTGAAATTATCCTTGATTTTTCTCTGTGTAATTCTAACTCTAATTCTTTTTTTAAAAAATTATTAATCTCCTGCTTCCAAATCTCAAGTTGCTCTTTAGAATTATGTAAAATAACAAAATCATCTACATATCTTATATAATATTTTGTCTTAAGAACATGCTTAACAAAATAATCCAATTCATTAAGATAAACATTTGCAAAAAATTGAGAAGTCAAATTCCCAAGAGGCATCCCTTTTTCTTTATCATCAAAATTCTTCAAAATTATATTAATTAACCAAATAACTTTTATATCTTTTACCTTCTTTTCAATAATTCTTAATAAAATATATTGATTAACTTCTTGAAAATAATGTTTTATATCTGCTTTAAGACAATATCCTTTTATTTGATTATTATTAAACCATCCTTTAATTTGCCCATTTCTTGAAACTTTTTTTAAAAAAGAATCTAATCTTTTAATAGTCTTTAAATTTCCTTTGCCTTTTCTGTTTGCATAAGAATCATAAATGAATGTTTTATCAAAAATTGGCTCGATTACTCTAACTAAAGCATGATGAACAATCCTATCTCTAAATGAAGACTTTGAAATTTTACGAGTTTTAGGATCTCTTAAAATAAATGTTTTTAATGGCTTTGGCCTATAAACCTGATCTTTTAATTCCTTCTGAAGTTCAAGTAAATTCTCTCTTAAATCTTTTTCAAACTCAATTACATAATCTTTTTTTGTTTTGCCTTTTCTTGCTTTACGCCAAGCAAGAATTAAATTGCTTAAATTATAAATTTTTTGATAAAGAGATTTATAAGTTTTCATTATAAAATAAAAATCCTGATCTTTTGAGCCATTCTGCCGTTGGAGTTGGAGTTAGCCAAGTTGTTCCAGTTGGAGTTCAAGTCCAAGTTCCTGTTCAGGTTCAACCTAGAAAGGCCAGACTCTTTATTAGCTTATTAATTAAAAGTAAATCACCACCACTTCATTATTCAGAACAAGCCTACTAAATGTTGTGATTGAATTTCATAGCCATAAGGCGCTATTAACAAACTTGTGGCCCAATCTTACTTTAACAAAGCAAAGACCAGGAATAATACTAAGAAAAACTAATTTTTATAATTATCCTTTATTTTTTTGCGAAGTTGCTTGGCCACTTACCACTACGACCCTGCCGTAGGAGTAGGAGTGAGCCAAGTCGTACCAGTAGG
>JAUUWR010000039.1 GCA_030588935.1 bacterium
AAGACTTTTACTGACTTGACAGGGTCTAATATCTCTTATAAAAAACATTTTTTTTATTATAGTGAAGATGATACCTCTTTTGTTTTGAAAAAAATAAATAAAGATGGTACTGAAAAACATTTTGGAGAAATACAAGGGAAAGGAAAACAAGTAGTTGGTGCGAACTGCATACATCCTGAAACTAAAAAAAGATACAAAGTATTGAAAGAACTTAATATCACTTCCTTAAAAAAAGAGGATTTAGAAAAATTAAAACAAAAATTTTGTAGTAAAGAGGTATTGATAGCCAAGAAGAATAAAAAACCAGCTAAAGGATTTGAAGATGATGATATAGAGAGTAATTTAAATATTGTGAATGTAGTTGATGTTAAAAAATTTAAGAAGGATGGTTTAAAAGATTATTATATTGGTAGTCATCCAGTGCATGGCTCAACAACCGGACACAATTTTCATATAGATGCCAATGAAAATATATGGTATTGTTTTAGATGTAGTAGTGGTGGTGGAGTTGCATCTTTAATTGCTATTACAGAAAGATTGATAAATTGCAGTGAAGCTAAAACAAAACTGACTAAAGAGAAATATAAAGATGTTTTAGAAATAGCCCGAATAAAGTATGATTTTAAAGTAAAAAGTGGAAAGAAAAAAGATTATGAGGGTAAAGGAGTTATTATAGAAGAAGAAAGTATGTCGTGGTATAGAAAACTTGCTAAAGATTTTATTAAAGAATTTCCTATGTTCTATGATAAAGCGAGGTTATGGTGGTTATGGGACTTTGAAAATTATTGTTGGGTCAAAGTTGATAAAGTAGACATAATGAATAAGTTTGATGAGAAGTTTATTATGGCTACTGAAAGACAAGAATTAAAATCAAGAATTCTTGAAGCGTTAAAGAAGAGGGGAAGATTAAATATCCCTAAAGAACCTTCTAAGAGCTGGATACAATTTAAGGATAAAATTGTTGATATTGAAACTGATGAAGAATTTGAAGCTACTCCCAAATATTTTATAACTAATCCTGTACCTTGGAAGTTAAGTGAAAGTGAAGAAACTCCTACAATTGACAGATTAATTAGAGAGTGAGTAATGGGATATACTTCGTTTGGAACATATCAAGATGAAAGTTATGTTCAAACTTTATATGAGATAATTTCCTATTGTGTCCTTGCTCATATGCCGATCCATAGGATATTCTGTTTAGTAGGAGAAGGAGCAAATGGTAAAAGTAGTTTTTTAAGATTGATAGAGAAATTTGTAGGAAATGAAAATGTAGGTTCTTCTAAATTATCTGTATTATTAAGAGGTTCTCAAAGATTTGAAACAACTCAATTATATAGAAAATTAGTAGTCTTAATTGGAGAAGTTAGTAAAGAAACTTTGAAAGAGACTGATGAACTAAAAAGAATAACCGGAGATGATTTAGTGAGAATAGAATTTAAGAATAAAGACCCTTTTAAATTCCGTAGCTATGCAAAACCTATAAGTGCTGTTAATGCAATGCCACCTACTCCTGATAAAACTGTAGGGTTTTATAGGCGATGGTTAATAATAGATTTCCCTAATACCTTTGAAGAAAAAGAAAAAGAAATTACTCTCACAATCCCTGACTATGAATTTAATAATTTTGCAAGAAAAAGTGTAAATGTTTTAAAAGGTCTATTAAAAGAGGGTAAATTCACTAACGACGGAGATACTAAAGAAAAAGAAAAAAGATATGAAACTCGTTCTACTTCGTTAAAAGAATTTATTAAAGAATATTGTGAAGAAGAATCAGATTCTAAAATACCTTTCAAATTATTTTGTAACAAATTTAACTCTTATCTAAAAGAGAGAAAGTTAGTTGCTCAGAGTAATAAGGAAATAAGTAAAAATCTCAAGAATTTAAAATACGAAATAAAAACTGTTTCTAAAAAATTAAATGAAGGAAATTACACTACAGAACAAAGTGTATTAGGATTAAAAGGAGAGTTTGATACTGAAAATGTTTGGAATAATACAATTTAATAAGGTTTTTTATGATTTTTATGTATTTTATGTTAATACTAATTACTTTTCTATATATAAGATTAATCAATTTCATCTTAAAAATCTTAAAAATCTTAAAAATAAAAATTTAATCTTCAGAGAATGGTATTTTATAAAATTAATTATTGTTTAATCTGTAACAAAAAAATAGAAGTAGGAAATCTTTTCTGTGATATATGTAGGAAGAAAGATGTTTTTGAAAGGATTAGGGTATTTAGGGATTATGAAAAATCAAAATTCAAACAAAGAAAAAAACAAAAGGAGAAAATATAAATGGCTCAAAATGATATTGTGAACTTTTTAAAAAATAAAAAAGGAAAGAAATTTACTACAAAACAAATGTCTAATGAATTGAAACTGCCTATTAATAATATCCAGAATTCTTGTAATAAAGCGTGGAGGAATGATTTAATAGAAAGGGAAATAACAAAGGATTCAAAAACTTTTTTATATTTTATTAAAAAAAAACAACTACAGAAGATAAATAATGGAAAACAATAATTCCATGTTATTTTATATAATATAGGCGTTGTTTAATAAGTAGTTTCTGTTTAAAAAGTCTAAAAATAAAAAAAAATAAAATTTAAAGTTAAGCTTAGTATCCTGATGGAGTTCCGTGAGCTAACCAGTAATGTCCTGTCGAATCGATTCCCTGCTTGTGTATGACTTCATATTGCCCCCAAATGCAATAACCACCATCTCTCCAATTTGGATTTATATTATCACAAGGTGTTCCTACCCAAACTATTCTGGAATGATAGCTTTCTCCTGAACCATCTGGAAACATCCCGTTCCATTCATTAGTCATCCATGCGTCGGTAGTCCATGCTGATTCATCACCATTATATCTAATATTATCTGAACCAAAAACAGCATCATGCCATGCCTGACTCCACTTCATTACTAAATGGTCATCTGCATCTTCACCGATTGTAGCTTCACATGTGGCTTTAGTAATTGTTGGATAGTATCTTTGCTCACAATATTGCATTCCTGTTCCAACGAATACTTTTGCTTTCCAATTATATCCTACTGGTTTAGCCACCACTAAACCTAACGATAATAAGAGAACAGAAATAATCAACAACACACTTATTGTTTTTTTCATCTTATTTTACCTCCTTACATCTATATATTAAGAGCAAGAGTAACTTTCGTATGTTGATAAATAAGAAAAATCTTATTTAAAGAAGGTTATATGCTGTAATATATTATGAAACATATATATTAAAATTATACACACTTGTTTTTTAATTCATTTTTTACTATTTTCCAAACTAATGATACAGATGGATGTTTAATATTATTACTCTTATCATAATACTCAACTTGTTTTGCTATCTTACTAAGTGATAAACCTTGTTTATGTAACTCCAATATATCTGCAATCATTTTCTTATTCTCTATCTCTTTTCTGCCCCACTTGTTTCCTTTGTATGATATTGCTTTAATTCTTTTTCCATCTTTATCTTTCTTTCTCACAGCGTTGCTAATCCTTTCACTTTTCTTTTGTGACTCCTCTTCTGCGATCCAACCTAAAATAAATATTAAGTTATTGAGTAACATCTCATTCCAAGGTTCAGGTGCTTTGTTAATATCCTCTAAGAATTGTTGTCTGTATGAGTATATTTTACAACCATATATTTTACATAACTCAAAAAAAGAAATAAGTTTTTTTCTATTCCTGTAAACTCTATCCAAGTCCCAAACAATAAGAATATTAATATTTCTTTTCTTTATTTTCAATACTATACTATTGAAAACTTCTCTTTTAATATCGTCTTTGAAAGCAGATTTCTTTTCCTCTACAATATCACAATCATCTTTACTTATGTTTAACCTTTTGATTAATTCTAAACAATCATTCAATTGTAGCTCTGGAGTTTGTTCTTCTGTAGAAGTTCTGAGATATATTATAGTTGTTTTCATTTTTTAATTATGTGACATTATTACTATTGATATTTTATAGTTTTGATATTGTTTTTTAATTAGATAATTTAAAAATGTAAACTATTTCAAGTTTGTTATGCTTCTTTAAACATACTATTATTATATACCCCTTCTATCTAATTTTTTATTTAGTTTATACTTTAGAATCCTAAAAATTAATAATTTTGTATAGTTTACAAGACAAATAAACATAGTCATTATGAGTCATAAAAAAACTTTTCAACCGACGATTATTAATAATATTATAATATTAATTAGATTTAGGGTTAGATGTGAACTAAAAAGCTGATAATTTAGATAAAATGGGAAGAGATAAAATAGACCTAACACAAGACGTGAAAGCTACTTTTACACAGATATCCTTTTATTGGCCTGATTCTTTAAAAGAAGCTTGGGATGAATTTAATAAAATAGTTACAAAGAAAAGTAAATTCTCTAAATTATATCCAGAACGTGTAAATTCATATGCAATAAGGAGATTGATAATGATGTATATCTATAATAATACTACAAATGAAGAAATAAAGAAAAAATTAACACAGTTTAGACGTAAAGAGGATGCATATTATCTTAAACACATTCAAAAACACAAAGAGAGAAAGATTCAAGAGAAGTTGAGAGAACAAAATGGTGACAACTCTAATAATTAGAAAAAGAGTACCAAATAAAAATCAAGAAAACAGGTTTCATTTTAAACCTCTTGATACTTTTAAGTTCACTAATGGAATTTTTGTACTAAAAGGATTTCATATAAAATCTGAGTCTCAGTTTTGTAAATTTCTATATGATTATTATGGTAAAGGATTTTTCTCATGTCTTGCTTGGAAAGTAGGGCATAAGAATATCATAAGCTATTGGAAAGGAATAATAGACAAGAATGGATTCACAAGAGATTTATTTAATAGTGACTGGATAGAACAGGAAGACAACATTCCTGATTTTAGAAAACAATTATCAAAATCTGATTTTGATAATGATGACGACTACTATGATGAGATACAAATATTAGAGAATGATTGGATTGGGAAAACAAAGAAAAGATATGGTAGTTCTTTAAAAGGACCTTTCAATTTACAAAAGAGTTCTCCATCTGGAGTTAAATATCAGTATGAGAAATATAAAAAAGAGAGAGGATTAATGGGTGAACCTGCCTTTACTAAAAATACTATAGATGAAAGTAAAGATTCTCAACCAGATTATAGATTGTGGTAATAATCTATTAGACAACCATAAATCTTTGATTATATCTTCTTAAAATCGTTATTTAATGGATAATAATAGGGAGTTCAAGTTTTATAATCCGAAAAGTTTCTTAAAGAAGTTTAATATTCTTTGGATTAAACTACTACTAATACATTTATTATCTACACATATATTGCTTTTACATTCAAAATTATTATTACAACTTTTATCTTCTTCTTTTTGAATTTTTAAACTCCCACTTATATCACAATATTTATCTGAAGTTCTGTATCCAAAAAGAACACATTTATTATTTAATAAACATCCTTCACATTCTTTTTTATCTTCATTTGAAAACCCTCCTCCACCGCCAGAAGAACCCCCTTCTCCTCCATTATTTCCATTACCTTCATTTTCATTTTTCTTGACAGCTTCACAATAACCATTATTACAGATTATCTCTATTCCTTCTTCCTCTAACCACCTATCCGACATGCCTTGATTTTCTAAATATTCTATACACTCATCATATACTGAACAAAAATCTAAATGTTCAGAATCAGAACCGGAAGAGGAAAAAATAGAAGTAGCAGAAGATACGATAGGTAGAATGAGGATTATCAATATAATTATTCTAAAAATTGATGAAAACTCTTTTAATTTATTCTTCAGCATTTTCCACATAACACCATAATTTTAACAAAATCATTCCAATTTAATTCTTTCATTTTTTCCTTTTTTATATAGCGATTTTTTCTTTGTTTCATTATTCTAAAAACACATTCATCAAAAGATAATGATAGGTGTTTTTTCTTTAATTTTTCTTGCATTTTACTACAGTATACATCTATACTTTTTTATCTTATAACTATGTGGTAATTATATGGTAAATACATTATTTAAATATTTTGGTAACTATATTGTATGAAAAAGGGAACTAAATGGGATGATATAGGGTTTGTTATTTCAAGTAATTATAGAAAGAAAGTTTTGAAGGCATTAGATACTGAAAAGCAACCTTCTGAGCTAAGTAAGGAATTAAATATTAACAAAACTCATATTAGCAGAACTCTAAACGAATTAGAATCAAAAGGAATGATTAAGTGTCTAAACCCAAATTTAAAGAAAGGGAAATTGTATGTTATTTCTGATTATGGTAAAGAGATACTTAAAGAAGTTAAAAAACGATAAAATCTACTTTCAATACTTTAGAAAAACTTAAATCTCTTGTTTTTCTACTAAATTCATAAAATGGCAACATATTCAAATTCAAGAGTAAGCACTTATGAAAATTGCCCTTATCAATATAAGCTAAAGTACATAGATAGAGTAAAAGTAGATGTACCTACCACAATTGAAGCATTTATGGGAGATATGGTTCATCAAACATTAGAACATCTGTATAAGTTGAAAAAGTTTAAAAAAAGAGTTGCTTTGAATGTTTTAATTAAGTTTTATAGAGACTTATGGGAAAAGAATTATTCTGATGATATTCTAATTGTTAAAGCAGAGAAAGAAAAACTAACTGCCAAGAATTATAAAAAAATGGGAGAGAAGTTTATTACTCATTATTATGAGAGAATGAAACCATTTGAAGAGATGACTATTTTAGGATTAGAGACTCAGGATAGAATGACACTTCCTGATGGAAATCAGTGGCATGTTAGAATTGATAAATTAGGATGTGATTCAGAAGGAAATTATTTTGTTTGTGATTATAAAACAAATTCAAGAATGAAAGACCAAGAAGAAGCTGATTCTGACAGACAACTTGCACTTTATTCTATTTGGGTTAAAGATAAATTCAAAGATGCTAAATCAGTAAAATTAATCTGGCATATGTTGGCTTTTAACAAAGATGCTATTTCAGAGAGAACAGACGAACAATTAAAGAAATTGCAACAGGAAGTTTGTGATATAATTAAGGAAATTGAAAATGCAAAAGAGTTCCCAAGAAAACAATCTGCACTCTGTGATTATTGTGTTTACAAAGAACAATGTCCTTCCTTTAAACATGAAGTTGGGTTAGAAAAAATTGAAGACATTAAGAAGTTCAAAGAAGATGAAGGTGTTAAGTTAGTTGATGAATTTTCAGAGATTAAAACGAAGCAAACCGAATTAAAAAAAGCAGAAGAAGAATTTAGGGAAAAGTTAATTACTTATGCAAAGCAGTTTGGTGTTGACATTGTTTATGGTTCAAATAAAAAATGTTCTGTAAAAGAATTTGATAAAATAGTTCTTCCTGAAGGAGAGAATAAAGAAAAGTTTATTCAGTTAATGAAAGATAAAGGATTATATGAAGAACTTTCTATGGTTTGTTATCCAAGATTAAATAGCAAGGTTGTTAGTGGAGAGATTGATAATGAACTTAAAAAGATGGTTGATATTATTCAGGATTTCAGATTATCATTAAGTAAACGAAAGGATGTTGAGGAAGAATAAAATGACTGATGTACATTCTAAAGAGAGGAGAAGTTATAATATGTCTAAGATAAAATCAACAAATACTAAACCAGAATTAAAGTTAAAAAAAATAATGAAAGTTTTAGGATTTGCATATCAGCCTAAGATATATGGAAAACCTGATTTTGCAAACAAAAAAGAAAAAATAGCTGTTTTTGTAGACGGATGTTTTTGGCATAAATGTCCTAAATGTTTTAAGGCACCAAAAACAAATAAGAAATTCTGGGATGAAAAAATAGAAAAAAATACGGGAAGAGATAAAAAGGTTACAAAACATCTAAGGAAGGATGGCTGGAGAGTAATTAGAATCTGGGAGCATGATTTAAGGAAAATAAAATGTTAGAACCAATAAAATATGAAAATGAGATTTTAATCGAAGGAATTCCTAAACAATGGTTACCTATGATAAAATTATTTGACCCTTATCTTCCTCAGTATCCAATAATGTATGTTCATATAAAGAACTCAGAAAGAATTTATGGTTTTCCTATAAATTATAACATAAAAAAGGAAAAAGCAGGAAAATTAGACATAAGTTTTCTCTTTCTTTCTAACAAAAAACTAGATAAAAAATCTATAGATATAGTAAAAACAGAATTAATGGAAAGAATAGGTCTTAAGAATAAAGTTACTCTGAAAGATATAGAACAAGGGTCAAAGAAAGATGAACATAAAAAATATTTAATGAAATTATGGAAATTTTTTATAAATAAAACTTATGGAGGAGAACTGCCTTTTGGAAAATTTTATGAACCTTTTTTATCAATAATAAGATGTAGCGCCGCATTTAATCCTATGTCTGGAGCAAAAAGTGAATGGCAAATGCTTTATGACTTTGTTAGGTATTATGGCGAAGAAATAAAAATATGTGATGAGTATTCTTATTTAGAGTTTTATCTTTTACCTACATATGAAGAAATAGTAGATAATAAAATAAGTGAGGATTTTCAAAATTTCTTTAATCTTCTATCTTCAGTTGAGAAAATTGGGAATTTACTTTACGAAGAAATTGCTATTGATGACTTAAAGATGTTTTCTTTTAAGGGCATGACATCAAACACAGAAGGTTTTGACTTAAGAAAGGGTCCTCAATTTAGAAGTTATACTTCCTATTTATTAAAAAAAGGAAAAATATCTAGTACTGATAAAAAAATGCTTGATTTTTTAGTCGACGCATTTAACAGGATGCCTACAAGAGCATTGGGTTTTGTTACAATCATGTTTAATACAATAAAGGGAGTTAATTTTAATACTTGGAAAAAAGAAGAAATAGATTCCTTATACCTTAATAGGAAGAAAACTAAGATGATATATCCAAAAATAATAGGAATGATATTACAACAAGGGTTTGGAAATGAAGATGCAGTTCCTATAGACAATTGGATAAATTCCATTTATGAAGAACCCTTACAGATTAAATCAGAAGAAGAATTTCTTAGCTTATTTGAGAAAGTAGGTAAAATAGAGAGATTATTTTGGCTAGTTTCTCAAGCAAGGAAAACTAATATGAAAATCGTTTTTGATATTTTATGGTGTATAAAATACGGAACAGGGGCATCAACTCAAAGAATAACTGGTGATAAAGATAAACGTCTTAAGAGAGGACCTAATCCATTATCCTGTCTAGACTGCAATTTGAAAAACGAGTGTTCTGGTTTCAACTTTATAAAAAATGAAAAAATTAAATTTATTGAATTAAAAGGGAAAAAGGCTCCAAAAGAAACAGAGATAAATGAAAAATTTGATTGGATGTTTTTGGTTTTTACTCAAAATAACATCCCTAAATTTGTTTATAAAAAAATTAAAAATAAATGGTCTTTAGTAGATGCTTTTACTGGGTATGAAATTCATGAAAAAAAAGTGAGTGGAAATAAAATCAAATCAGTAAATGAGTTCATAAAATCTAATTAAGATTCTTTTTTATTTCTTCTGCAATTGCTTTTGCAAGAAAACAGGGGACAGCATTTCCTATTTGAGTATAAATATCTTTTTTAGAACCTGTAAAAATATAATCTTTAGGAAAAGTTTGTATTGATGCACACTCTTCATGAGTAAGCATTCTT
>JAUUWR010000009.1 GCA_030588935.1 bacterium
TTGTTATTTTATTTTAACTTATATCTTATAAAATATTAAGCTTGGTTGATGAGTTCTCTTGTGTGCTCTTTTGTTTGCTTAAGCCCAACTACCCCTTAACTTTCTAAGAAGTAGTTAGTTATAATTAAAAATTAGGGTTTATAAATTTATTGTATTATAACCCAATATAACCCATAACAATAGCAATCACAAAACCAAGTAATCCAATTAAACTAAGTCCGAGAGCAGAAACTTTTGCAACTGTTATGAATTCTGTTTTGCCTGGTTTTTTTAGGAGTTTCCAGACTCTTAAGCATTGGCTTGTGAATGATTTTAAGTTGAACATTTTTGATTTGTTTTATGGAAAAATTAAGAGCCTTCGGACAACTTAATTTTTCTTTTTTATCTATATCTCTATAAATTTTTAAGTTATGCAGATGGATAGCTTAAGCTTCTCTTCTAAATAAATTAATATTTCATATATTATTAGTTTATAATATAAGCGAGCGAATGAAATAAGCGAGCCAATATATAATTATTGATAAATAGAATAAGAGGTTTTTAAATTTACTCTTCCTTTCCAATCATATAAGTAATATTTCCTAATCTTAAAGAACAAACCCCTCTAAAATCCAGTTGTTCTAATTTTGCTGTTGGCTCACCTATAGCTACAATTTTTTCTATATTTACTGTGTTAGAAATTTTGATTTCAACAACCTCCCAAACATCATTAGGAGACATACTTACATGTATAACACAATTTGTTGGTCTAAAAACATAAGCTCCCATAAATCTATCAACATATTTTTCTAGAATTTTCTTTTCAGCGTCTGTTTTACTATTATAACATATAGTAACCATGTTTACTCCAAAAACTCAATCCCCAGTTCATCAGAAATCTCTGTTTTTTCTCTTATTTCCTTAGTTGATTCTGTTCCCATAATCTGAGGGCTTTTGACTCCTGTTATAATAATCATGACTCTAATTGTTTTTTCCATTTCTGGGCTTAGCTGGGCTCCCCAGATTAATTTAGCTTCTGGGCTTAATTTTTCTCCTACTGCTGCAATTATTTCCTTTGATTCATCTAAACTCATATCAGTCCCTCCAATGATATTAACTAAGGCTCCCATGGCATTTGAAATATCGACGTCAAGAAGAGGGTTAGAAAGTGCTTTTTCTACTGCTTCTTCTGCTCTTTTAGCAGAATCAGATTCTCCCATGCCTATTAATGAAACTCCTCCGTTTGTCATAATCGCCTTAATATCTGCAAAATCAAGATTTACCAAGCCGGATTTTGTTACAAGTTCAGTTACTCCTTTAACTGCATTTGTTAAGATTTCATCTGCAACTCTGAATGCAGTTTGCAAAGGCAATTCTGGAGCAATTTCTAATAATTTGTCGTTTGGAATGACAATTAAAGTATCTACTACTGATTCTAATCTTTCCAAGCCATATTCTGCATTTTCAATTCTTTTTCTTCCTTCTATTGTGAAGGGCAAGGTAACTACCCCAATTGTTAATGCTCCTTGTTTTTTTGCAAGTTCTGCAATTATAGGGGTTGCTCCGGTTCCTGTTCCACCACCCAACCCGCAAGTAACAAAAACCATGTCTGCTCCTGTTAACCTTTTTTTAATGTCTTGTTCTGATTCATGGGCAGCTTCTTCGCCAACTTGTGGATTGCTTCCTGAACCCAACCCCATTGTTAATTCTTTTCCAATTAATAATTTATAATCTGCGTTTGTGTAAAGAAGGTCTTGAGCATCAGTATTTATAGTAATAAATTCTCCACCCTTGATTCCAATTTCCCTCATCCTGCTTACTGTATTTCCTCCGCCTCCTCCAATCCCAAAAACCTTAACTTTTGACTGTTGTTTTTTAATTAACTCTTCTAATTCCCTGTCTATTTCAGAAACCTCTGGATTAATATCTATTATGCTTGCGGTTTCCTGAGTTTTCTGAGGTGGTTGAACTTTTCTCAGAGAATCAGTTATGGGGGTATCAGATGCAGAAAAATCACGGGGCGTGTCTGAAGAAAAATCACGAGTATCAGGTGAAAAATCAGATTCAGAACTTGGAGAAAATTCAGATGTTGAGAACTCTTCTCTTCTGTTTAAATCCTCATCTCTTTCAAATTCCTCTTCCATTAATGCAGAAGTTGGTTTTGATATTTAAATATTGTTGCGTTTTTATGGTTGCTTTGGAGTGTATGTTTGGAAGATTATTTGGATTTAATGTTTGCTAAAACACATGCTATTTCGTCATAAGTTATTGAATTATCTTTTAATCTTTTTTTAATATTTCTTAATTTATCTTTTTTACTATAAACCTTATAGATTATTTTAAAAAATTTGCTTTTGGATAAAACTTCTAAAATAAATAATTGATTATGTTCTATTAAATTAGCCAAATGTGCCCAAACAGTTGATTCTTTAATTAATCTTTTTTTAGCGATTTCTTTAATACTAAATCCTTTTCTATAAAGAAAAAGAGTTTTCTGAACACTAAATTTAAATTCACTCTCCTTAATTTTAACTGAGAAATTTCTATATTTTTTCCAGTTGTTAATCTTTATATTATTTGAAGGAAATAATTTGTTAAATAATTTTATAACATGTCTTCTATATTTGTACGTATTAGCATGAGAAGCATAAGCTAACCAGCCTTCAAGAGATTCTACTGCTTTTTCTCTACTTATAACTCCCTCTTTAAATAAAATATTTAATTGATTAAATTTTCTTTCAAAATTTATAAGATTACTTTTTCTAATTAATTTGTGATAAAAGAAAACTCTAAATCCTAGGAAAACTATCCCTTGTCCTAAAAGCAAAATTCTTGATTTATTTGGATGGAGTTCAATCTTTAATTTTCTTTTTAGGAATTCATTAATTTGTTTCTTCCATTTTTTAAGTTGTTTTTTAGAATTATGAAGAATAACAAAATCATCGACATATCTAATATAGTATTTGGCCTTGAGTTTATGTTTAACAAAGAAATCTAATTCATGTAAGTAGAGATTAGCAAAAAATTGGCTTGTTAGATTGCCAAGAGGCATGCCTTTTTCTGTGGAAGGTGCTTCGCCCCCCCCCCGATAATTTCCAAGAATAGTTTGAATAAGCCAGATAAGTTTTTCGTCTTTTATTTTTCTTTGAATAATATTCGACAAGATCTTATGATCAACTTCTTCAAAATAATGTTTTATATCTGCTTTAAGAACAAAACAAGCTCTTGTATTATTTTTAGACACTTTTCTTTTGAATTTATCAAACCTTTCTAATGCTTTGTGGGTGCCTTTTCCTATTTGATTAGCGTGAGAATCAAAAATAAATGATTTCTCAAATTTATTTCCAATACCCAAAATAATAAGATGATGCATAATCCTGTCTCTAAAAGAAGATTTTGAAATTTTACGAGTTTTAGGGTCTCGTAAAATAAATGTTTTTAATTTGTATGTTTTATAAGTTTGGTTTAGAAGTTCTTTTCTTAATTTGATTAAGTTTTCCTTAAGATTTTTCTCAAATCTTTTGACATATCTTCTCTTTGTTTTACCTTTCCTTGCTTTTTTATAAGCAAGAAATAAATTTTCATAAGAACATAAGTGTTCATACATTTTCTTAAATCCTAGTAGCAAGCTAAGTTATTCAACGAGGCGCCCATTATCATTATCAAGATTGTTCCTGCCATTAGCATTAGACCTGTTCTCGAACCTATTGACGCACCACGCCCGGAAACTAGCTCTTTCACTTTTAACATTAGCTAATATCAGCTAAATGTTTTTCACCATCCTTTCTCGTAAGTCAGGATTGTATTTTATAACAACAAAGTTGCCATAGTAAAAGAGCATGTAACCTAGCTTACTTCGTAAAAACGGTTTGCTAGGACTTACATTTTTAATAATCAAAGTATAAAAATATTTGTGAGATGGAATTAGAGTTTTTCCCTTAATCGTATAAAAGGTCTTAATACTTCAGAAGTAAGAACTCCTTCCAATCTTTTTGCTGTACTATCAAAAGCTTGCAAATCTTCCATAGTATAGGTTTTTATATTTGAAGCACCCTTGCTCGACGCACCTAGCACCTCTGGTGCTAAACCAACGAGGCGCCCAACATCACCATCAAGAATGCCCCCGCCATAAGCAATAGACCCGCCCCCGAACCCACAGACGCACCACGCCCTCATTTCAGGAACATCTCCACTAGTAGAACTAGTGTAAATACCCATTGCAGGATCATATTCAAATCTTTGTTTGCCTTCTGCAAAGATATAATCAACATAATCATTTAAAAGAACCTGATCTCTTGCTAATACTTTCCATACAGGATGAGATTTAGCATCTGCTTTTGAAAGTGAACTTCCTGTTTTTCCAATTTTATCTTTTTTAAATTCTTCTCCTTGTAAACCATTATAAATATCTTCTGCTAAAATTAAAGCTCCTCCATTTAGCTTACTTTTAGGATTTATTTCTCTTAAATGCTGAGAATCTAAAACAACTTTTACCCTGCCATCAGGATGATAAACAATAGCATCTCCTGTATCAAAATAATTGTCTATCCATGAAGATTTTACATCTTTTTCTGCATTTCTAACATCTAACCTTCTTTGCATTAATATAGCTACATTTATAGGAATCCTTCCATCTGCTATTAATTTGGGCATCTGCTCTGTATTTGGCGCAGTTCCTTTTTCTGGAAATGTTTTGTATGGTTGTTTTGTTGTGTTTAATTTTAATGTCATTTTATTCTTTTATGAATTTGATAACCTTTCTGCTCAAAAATATTGCTTAATCTCCTTATTTGGTTTGGAGCAAAATCATTTGTATTTCCTGATTCTCCTAAAATCTCTTCAATAGAGTAAACTTTAGCTTTTCCAATATTTTTGTCTGGCGCGCCAAGCACCTCTGGTGCTAAACCAACGAGGCGCCCATCATCATCATCAAGATTGAGCCATCCATAAGCATCAGACCTGTCCTCGAACCAACTGACGCACCACGCCTTAAGAGTTGTTTTATCTTTTAATGAATTCCCAATATAAAGAGCCATATTTTTTTGGTTTCTTGTTCTTGATACAACTTCTTTAAAATATTCTCTTAATAGATTTTTATCTTTTGCAAATTCAGAAGGAACTTCATCAGGATGTCTTGCTAAAATTCTCCAAGTTAATTCATTTAATACTTTATCTTTTGTTAAATAAGTTTCAGTAGTAATTCTTTTTCTAGGAACTTTTATTAAACCTTTTCTTCCTAATTCTCTTACTTGCTCAACAACAGCACCGTAATTTGATGCAAGATTATCAGGTTTAATAAGCTCCAAAGCTTTTCTTCCATTTTTAGTGATTCTTCCTTTATTATTAATTGTTAAAAGAATATAAATGTCCTCACTATTCCTTTTGGGATAAACAATTAAATCAGAAGTATCAAAATACTTATTCCACAAATCAGGAAAATTATTTCCATTTGTTAATCTTTCCTGCATAAGTCTGGCTGCAGACATAGGAACTTCTCCAACTTTTAAAAGCTCAGGCATTTTATCAACATTTCTACCATAATGCTCATTCATTCCTTTTGGTAAATTTAATGTCATCTTGATTTTTTAAGAAAACTTTATTTTATAAACCTTTCTATTTGTTATTACTATAAAATTAAGATTAAAAATTAATTATCTCTTCCTAATTTCTTATTTTGATTTCTCTTCCTCCCTCAACCTCTTTCAAACTATCCCCCGGCTTTTCAGCCTTGTCTTCTCCAACCACAAACTCAAACCCAGTCATCTCCTTAAACTTCTCAGCCATCATTTGAACTAAGGGCGTGATTTTTTTATCTTTGAAAATAACTTTCTTATCTTTTTCATTAATTGTAAATTCAAATCTTTGTTTAAAGAAAAAGTCCTGGAGGGCGTTTATCTTTTCTTTAGTGTCTGTTATCTTCTTTGTTATTTTAAAATCATAATTAATTTCTTTTCCTGCTAATGGGTTGTTGAAGTCAACTGTGATTCTTCCTCCTGAAACAGAAAGTATTTTTGCTATGTAATTATCCATTTGGACTGTCAGCCCTGGGACTGGATTTATGTTTTTTTCCCTGAAAGTTTTCATTGAAATAATTTTTATTAAAGAAGGGTCTCTTTTTCCAAAAGCTTGTTCTGGCTCTAAGTTAATTGAATATTTTTTATTAATTTCTTTTCCTTGTATTGCCTCGTCAAAACCTTTTAAGAGCATTCCATTACCGACAGAGACAATTAGCGGTTTGATGTCTTTGGTATTTATATCCAAGTTTATTTGTTTTGCTTCTTGTTTGTTAGTTGTATCAAATACTTTGTTGTTTGCTTTTCCTGTAAATTCTATTTCAATGAAGTCGTTTTTCTTTATTTGCATACAAAAGAAAAATGCTTGGGGTTTAAAAACTTAATTATAGAAATCCTTATAAATATAATTTATTAATTATAATTATGACATTATTAACTGATATGGTGAGCAGTAAGAATGGAATTGTTACAGCAACTACTGAGGAAGGGATAAAGTTTTGTTAGAAGATTGTGCACATGTTGATGTTGTTTTTGGATCAAATCATGAAAGCAATGTAAAAAATGCAAGGGCAGAACTAATGAAAAAAGCACAATATGATGATTCAAAGTTTTATTGGATACTTGAAACAAAAATTAGTGATGATGAAAAAATGTTTGCTATTCCTTATGCTTATTTCTTTAAATAGTTATAGAGAAGTTTTATAAACATATTCTTAATTCATTAATCATGGTTCATAAATTAATTAGTGCTGTTGAAGCAAAACCTGGGAAAACTATTTTAGTTGATGGAGTTGCGTGTGTTGTCAAATCAAATGATGTCAGCAAGACAGGAAGGCACGGGCATGCTAAATGCAGAATTGAGGCAGTTAGTATTATCGACGGAAAGAAGAAGGTTTTCATTATAGCTGGGCATGATAGGCTTGAATGTCCTATGATTATCAAGAATAACGGGCAAATACTTTCCATTATAGAGGATAAAGCGAGCATTATGGATTTAAAGAGTTATGAAACAATTGAACTTCCTGTTCCTGAAGAACTAAAAGAACAGATTAAAGATGGAGACCAGGTTGAATATTGGGATGTTGAAGGTGTTAAGATGATTAAGAGGAAAGTTTGAAATATTAATAAAGGATATATTGGGCTCGCTCACTTTGTTCGCTCGCCTATTTTATATAAACTAATAATAGATAAAATATTGAGGGGACGAAGTAGAAAGCTTAAGCAGACTAAGAACATAGCTTAATAATTTATCATATTCAGATAAAAAATAATATAAAACATGGCAACAAAACTACCAGCTGCACAAGCAAGATTGTATAAAAATATTTTTATTTGCAAGAAATGCAAGGCAAAAATAAGGGCTGACCCAAGGAAAATCTTAGAAGGAAAAATCAGGTGCAGGAAGTGTTTGAAAAAAGCTTTTAGACCAATTAAAAAGAGGTAGTTAGGCTCGCTCACTTTGTTCGCTTGCCTATTTTATATAAAAAACTAATAATGTATAAAATATTAAGGGTTTGAGGTGGGATGTTTAAGCGGATAAACGAGAAGCTTAAACGAACTCATCTGAGTAAAGTAATTATTCATAGAGATTTTAGAATTAAATTAAAATAAGATTCAAAAAAATAAATAAAAAATGATTAGAAAATAAAAAGATGGTTGCATTTATTTATTATGATTTGGCTTTTTTAGTAGTGTTTATTCTTCTTATGGGTATCTTTCTTATAAAAAATAAAAAAAATGTGAAAAGGCAAGGGATAATGTTTCTTTATCATAGTCAAACTGGAATAAAATCAATGAAAAAAATAGTTAAGAAATATAAAAAAGTACTTCATATTATAAGATATTTTTCCATTACTCTTGGTTATATATTGATGGCTGGAATCTTATCTCTTATTGGGTTTTTAATATATAATTATGTTATTAATCCTTCCCAGTTAGCTCCAGAGGTTGCTAAAATCCCCCCAATTTTTCCCCTAATTCCTTATTTTCCAAAATTACTTGGATTAGAAAGTTATTTCCCTCCTTTTTATTTTACATATTTCATCGTAGCAATTTTAATTGTGGCTGTTGTTCATGAATTTGCTCATGGTATTTATATGAAATTGTATAATGTAAAAATTAAATCAACTGGCTTTGCTCTTTTGGGTCCTTTTGTTGGTGCTTTTGTTGAACAAGATGAAAAATCTATGGAAAAAGCAGGTAAAGTCAATCAAATGACTATCCTTTCTGCAGGGGTTTTTGCAAATATTATTATTGCTTTTGTGTTTCTTTTATTATTATTTGGTGTATCTCCTTTGGCATTTACTCCGGGCGGGGCTACATTTGATGATTATATTTATAGTATTGTTAATGTTAGTGATATAACTGTAGTTGATGGAGTGCAGATAAACAATCCAACTAACCAAGGATTACTTGACCTTATTAAAGAGAATAATCTGACGACAGATTTGACAATAGATGCTGATGGGGATTCTATAAGTTTAACAAAAATAAGCGCAAAAGATAAAAATTATTTTATTAAAATCAGTAATTTTAAAATACAACTTGAACAAGAAACTGAGTTTGTTCGATTATATGATGATTTGCCTGCAATAAATGCTGGTTTAAAGGGGGCGATAACTGAAATTAACGGAAACAAAATAATAGATTATGAAATTTTAACTAATGAAATGTTAAAATACAAGCCAGGAGATAAAATAAAAATTAAAACCTTGGTTGACGATGAAGCGCAGGAATATGATATTGAGTTAGCAAATATTAATGGAAGAGGGATTATTGGAATTGGAAACTACCCTCTAAGAGAAAATATCATTGCTAAAATATATACTGTTTTTAGAAAACCTTATACTTTTTACAAAGAAAGGGGCGAGTTTTCAATATTTATTTACTATTTGGTTTTTTGGATATTTTTAATTAATTTATTAGTTGCTCTTTTTAATATGCTTCCTGCTTCAATCTTTGATGGGGGGAGGTTTTTTTATTTAACTATCTTAGGGATAACAAAAAAAGAAAAGATTGCAAAAAATGCCTATAGGGCTATGGGTTATTTGTTTTTATTTATTTTATTATTAATTATGAGTGCTTGGTTTTTTAGGTTTTTTAAGTAGTTTTTTAAACAACCTCTTTCTTTAATTTTTATGTTATCTAAAGAAAATATAAAGAAAAAGCTAGAAAAACAAGGACATAGATTTTCAGGAGAGCATTGTGCTGTCAAGATATGCAGATGGACAAGAAAATCATTAATAGATGACGGAGAATGTTATAAAAGTAAATTTTATGGAATAGATTCTTGGAGATGTTGTCAAATGTCTCCTTGGCTTGAGTGCCAAAACAAATGTTTGCATTGTTGGAGACCTATTGAATTTAATTTTAAAGTTAAGGGTAAGACTAACAAGCCTCAACAAATTATTAAAGATTGTATTGAACAACAAAGAAAACTTCTTTCTGGATTTAAAGGAAACTCTAAAATTAATATGGAAAAATTTAAACAAGCTCAAGAACCAATGCAATTTGCAATTAGTTTGACAGGAGAGCCGACACTTTATCCTAAAATTGGAGAATTAATAAAAGAATTGAGAAAGCAAGGCAAGACTTCGTTTTTAGTGACTAATGGTTTGTGTCCTGAAGTTTTAAGAAAATTAAATAAGGAAAAAAATCTTCCAACTCAATTATATTTATCACTAAATGCTCCAAATAAAAAACTTTATGAGAAATTTACGAGAAGTAGTTTGAAAGATGCTTGGAAAAAGTTTAATGAAACTTTAGAATTATTTCCAAATTTATCGACGAGAAAAGTAATTAGAATGACTTTGGTTAAAGATTTGAATATGGAGGATGAAATGATTAAGGATTATGTTGGGTTGATAAAGAAAGCCATGCCTGATTTTATTGAGATTAAGGGATTTATGAGTGTTGGGTTTGCTCGGCAAAGATTGGGTTATGATAGAATGCCTTCTCACAAAGAAGTTAAAGATTATGCTGAGAAGGTTGTTAAAGAGTTAAGAAGTGGTTATAAAATTTTAGATGAACATGAGTTCTCGAGGGTTGTGCTGGTTGGGAAGGATAAGAGGATGATGGGGATAAAGAAGGAGGAGGTTTAATTTAGGCTACAGCAGAAGCAGGAGGTTCTGCTTCTTCCATCTCTACAATATGAAAAGTCCTTCCCCCATCGCAATATTCATATGACCCAGAAGGATGATATCCCAATGGTTGAGGTTTGTAATCTTTTAATGTCTCATTAGGATCAACTCCAATTAATAAATCAAGCCAAATTTTATCCCCTATTTCTGGTCTTTTTAAGAGTATTCTCACAGAGTTATCTTCAATCCTCTGATATCCTTCTCCAAAAAAATGATTTGGATTGTCTGTAGGATATAATTCTAAAACCAACCCCTTAACTGGATCTGCTCTTGCTACTCTAATAATTTTATTATTCTTTACAAATTTAAAATAGATAATATCTCTACGATCAAATACTGGGTCTACTCTATCTTTTATTAAACTTTTTGGAAGATAATATTTGTGTTTATATCTAGATTCCATTTTTTTCATAAAAAAACAATCCCATCTTTTGTCAGAGCTGTGAAGCGGATGCCGACTGGTAAATTTAGTAAAGCTGAGATTAAAGCCATGTGCTCTTTTCCTGTTCCGCTTGCTATAGTGAGTGCAACTTCTGTGCCTTTGATTTTTCCCTGCAGTTTTTTAAGAATATCATCTTTTAGTTCTACTAATCTTGAAGAATTAGTTTCTATAAATTCAAAATCTTTTTCAGAAGTAAATTTTTTTGCAGAATTATCTCCGATTAAAATTATATTATCCCATTCCTCCCTGTTAATAACTCCTGCTATTTGCGCCCAGGTTCCTTTTCCTGCTCCAAGAAATGCTACTAGTTCCATTTTTATAAAACATTAATTAAATTTATAAGTTTATATGTTGTTTAATTATTATAATGTATTAGGCTCGCTCACTTTGTTCGCTCGCCTGTTTTATGAGATAAACTTATAATCAAAAAAATATTTATGGTTCAAGGTAGGAGATTAAGCGAACAGAAAATAGCTTAGGTTACTCATCTGAATAACTTAACTATTCATAGAGATTCCAGAAATAATATTAAGTAAATTAATTATTAAATAATTTGTAAGCACAAAAAATAAAATAAAAAATGAAAGACATCCCATTAAGTGAAATAACATTAAGAAAATATGAGAAGCCTGCTGGTTTGGAAAAAAGAGAGTTGGTTAAGAAAATTTGTTTGTCTTTGGGTTTGCTGCAGTTAGGAGATTCCCGAGATGTTATAGTTGATATTTTGATGGTTTTAATTGATGCCAATAAGGAAAAGAAAAAATTAAACAGTGATGAGATAAAAATCAAGGCAGAAGAATCAAGAAAAAAATATAGTTTAGAGACCAGGGGGCTTGCAGAAAGCAATATTAGAAGGCAGTTGAAGAGATTAAGAGATAATATGTTGATTGAAAAATCTGAGAATAAATATTATTTAGCAGAGCATGCTTCTTTAAAAGAAATATTTGAAAATAGTATTGAGAGATTTGTTATTCCTCAGACAATTGAGAGGATAAAGGAGTATTTGGGGGAGTTGGATGGTGGGGATTAAATTAATTCTCTTAGTGCTTCTAAAGAGGTTATGGTTAAATCTGCTTCAATTTCCCCAAAATCATATTCCCTCCTTTCAACAAACACGCCATAAACCTGTGCATTTCTTGCCATTTCCATATCTTCTTTGCTATTCCCTATATAAAGAGTATTACTAGAATTAACACCTAAATCATCCATACATTTTATTAAACCCTCAGGATCAGGCTTCTGTTTTACTCCGTCAGCAAGCTTTGCTCTCACAACAGAACCAAATTCATGATCTAAAAGACTTAGTTCTAACTTAATAATATGAGTCGGAGCTGAAGTAACTATTCCTGTTCTTAATCCGTTTTTATTTAATAAAGAAAGTATACCTACATCATCATAAACCCAAGTATGCTTTTTTCTTAAATCTAAAGCGTCATACTCTCTAAAAGCAGGCCAAAACTGCTCTTCAGGATCTAATTTCCAAATATCTTTTATAATCTTTATCCTATCTTTTTCTGATAAAAACCAAAAATCATCAATATCTTTTTTAGTGCTCTTAATATTAAAAGTCTCCAGGGTATTTCCAACTACCATATATCTGTATTCAGGGGTCGTATGTACAAGAGTTCCATCCAAATCAAAAATAAATGATTTTACACTCATAGGTTTCATTATGTTGATATTTTTAAATAGATTTATGTTCTTTAAAAGATAGTAAAAACATTTAGGGAGTTGGATTAAACTAAATCAACCTCATAATTTCTACGAGAATTACAAATACATAAACATAAAAAATAAAAAAAATTAATTACTTTCTTTTCTTTTTTCTTCTTGCTGGTCTTCTTCTTTTTGCTGCTTTCTTTTTTGCTGGTTTTTTCTTTCCTGCAGCTGTTCTTGCTTTTTTTAATTTGCTGATTTCTTTTCTTAATTTCTTTATTACTGCTGTAAACTGCTTTGGTGTTTTTGGTTTTTTTGCCATTTCCTTCTTTACCTCCTTTTTCTTTTTTTTAAAAAATTCTTTAATTAATATTGTAAATTATAATATTTAAATGTTTCCTTAAGATAATTTTAAAATTTTTGTTATCTTTTTACCGACGATAAAATTTGATTTTCTGAGCTATAATATTTAAAATTTTTATTTTATTTATAAAAAATTAAAAATCTAAAACAAAAAGTTTTAAAAACCTAAATTTAGTAATGTAAGTACTGTTAACTACATCACATAGACTTATTTTTCTTAAGTTTTATGTGCATAGGTAGGAAGTAATGAATAAATAGAGAATATAATAAACTAATAATTCAATAAAATATTTATGGTTCGGAGTAGATGATTAAGCTACCCATCAATACAGCTTAAATATTCATAGAGATTCCAGATAAAAAATAATATAAAATGGCACAAGAAGAAAAAATTTTAAAAGCTATAAAACAGCTTCGAGAAACTGAACAGAAAAGAAATTTTGACCAGACAATAGACTTAATTATAAATCTAAAAAATTTTAATGTTAAAAAAGATGGCTTTAATTTGTTTGTTCAAGTTCCAAATAAAATTAGGGATAAAAAAATAGCTGGATTTTTTGAAAATAAATCCGAAATAGTTGATACGATTAAAAAAGATGAATTTATTAAATTTAAAGATAAAAAAGAGCTTAAAAAATTAGTGAAGACTTATAATTTTTTTATTGCAAATGCTAAATTGATGCCTGCTGTTGCTACCACTTTCGGGAGGATCTTGGGTCCTGTTGGAAAGATGCCAAACCCTCAATTAGGAATTCTGCCTTCTGAAGATGAAAATGCAATAAAATCTGTTTTAAATAAAATTAATTCGACTGTAAGAGTTAAAGTGAAAGAGCCAAGCATAAAAATTGGTGTTGGGAGAGAGTCTTTAACAGATGAGCAGATTTTGAAAAATATATTGATAGTTTATAATAAGATTCTGGATGCTCTTCCAAAGAAAAAAGAAAATATTAAAAATATTTTAATTAAATTAAGTATGGATAAGCCAGTTAAGGTTGAGATTTAGGGAGTCAATAATTATTGTTTTAATAAAATAAACTAATAATAAATAAAATATTAATGGGACGGAGTAGAAAGATTAAGCTACTCCTCTACACAATATAATAATTTATTAAATTCAAGATAAAAAATGGAAACTAAAAAGCCGAAAAGAAAAGCTCATGAAAAAAAGAGAAAAGTTGTGAGACAATTAGCTAAGAAAATAAAAAATGCTAAAACCCTGATGATAGTTGGTATTAAGAACCTGCCTTCAAAGCAATTTCAGGAGATTAAAAAAACAATCAGGGAACATGCTTTGATTAAAATTGCTAAAAAAAATATTTTAATAAGAGTTATTAAAGAATTAAAAAAAGAGTCTATTTTGCCTTTAGAAAAACAGATTAAGGAAAATTGTGCATTTGCGATTTCTAACTTGGAAGGATTTGAGCTAGCAGGAATTTTTTCAAAAAATAAAACGAGGATTTTTGCTAAAGCAGGACAACTGGCTCCTGAAGATATTTCTGTGGAAGCGGGACCTACAAATTTAATGCCTGGGCCTGCAATCAGCGAACTTGGAGCATTAGGAATACAAATAGCTGTTGAAGAAGGGAAGATTAGTATTAAACAGCCAAAAGTAATTATTAAGAAAGGTTGTGAGATTAATGAAGGGGCTGCTTCAATATTGCAAAAATTAGATATTAAACCCTTTACTATTGGATTAAAGTCGGTTGCTTTTTATGATGTTCAAACAGAAAAGATTTATTTAAATATTAAGATTGATACTGGAGAAGCTGTGGAAGATTTGAAGGGGGCTTCTATGAAGGCATTAGGACTTGCTCAGAAGATTGTATATTATTGCAAGGAGACAATTGGGTATTTTCTTGGAAAGGCTAATGCAGAAGGAGATGTTTTAAATAAATTACAATCTAAAGAAGAAGTTAAAGCTGAAGAGAAGAAAGAAGTTAAGGAAGAGGGAACTATTGAGAAACCAAAAGAAGAAGCAACTGAAGAAAAACCGACTGAATCTCAAGAACAATCAATAACAGATACTGATAAAACTGAAACTAACAAATTAAATAATCCGGAGGAATCTTAAATGGAATATGTATATGCGGCTTTGTTACTGCACAAGTTAGGCAAACCTGTTGATGCTGAGAGCATTACAAAAATTATGCAGGCAGCTGGCGCGCAAGTAGATGAAAGCAAAGTGAAAAGCTTAATTGCAAGTTTGAAAGATGTAGACATAGCAAAAGAACTTGAAACAGCAGTTGTTGCAAGTGCGGCGCCTGCAGCTAGTGGTAGAGAAGCTCCTGCTGAAGTTGAAGCACCTAAAGAAGAAAAGAAAGAAGCTGCTGCTGAAGGTTTGAGTGCTCTATTTGGTTAAATTTTTGTTTTTTTTGGACTAAATAGGGACAGACCTAATGATAATTAGGTTAATTCTATAAGAAGTTTTTTATATATGGAAGTTTTTAAAAGAATATGAATAAAATTATTCTTATCTCATGCGTAAGCAAAAAATTGCCTTATAAAACAAAAGCTAAAAATTTGTATGTCAGTCCTTTATTTAAATATAATTTAAGATATGCTCATTCTTTGAATCCAGACAAAATTTTTATTCTCTCTGCAAAATACGGGCTTGTTGATTTAGAATCAGAAGTTGAACCTTATGACCAAACATTAAATAATATGAAAAAAGAGGAATTAAAACAATGGTCTGGAAAAATAATTAATCAGTTAAAAGAACAAACAGATTTACAAGAAGATGAATTTATTTTTTTAGCAGGGGAGATGTACAGAAAATTTTTGATTCCCTTTATTAAAAATTATAAAGTTCCTATGCAGGGGTTGGGCATAGGCAATCAACTAAAATATTTAAAAGAAAGTCTAGAGAAAAAAGAAATTTGCGAACAACTTCATAAGATATTTAATAGTTTAAAAAGAACTAGTTTTCCTTTTAATGAAGAGGAAATCCCCCTTAACGGAATATATATTTTATTTGAAGAAGGAGAAAAAGCTCATGATAGAGATAGAATTGTCAGAGTAGGAACTCATACAGGCGAAAATCAATTAAGATCAAGGATTAAACAACATTTTATTAATGAAAATAAAGATAGAAGTATTTTTAGGAAAAATATTGGGAGGGCTATATTAAATAAGAATAAAGATGATTTTATTAAACAATGGGAGATTGATTTAACAACAAGAGATTCGAAAGATAGATTTTCTGATTTAATTGATTTTGAAAAACAAAAGCAAATTGAAAAACTTGTAACAAAGTATATGCAAGAAAATTTTAGTTTTATTGTGTTTAGAATTGATGATAAAGATGAAAGGTTGAAAACTGAATCAAAGATAATTTCAAGTATTTCTTTATGTGATGAATGTGGACAATCTACTAACTGGCTTGGAAACTTTTCTCCAAAAGAGAAAATAAAAGAGAGTGGATTATGGTTAGTAAATGAATTATATAAGGAGCCCTTTACTAAAGAAGAACTAGATGAATTGAAGAGAATTCTTAATAATTAACTTTAAAAATGCATTATTATTAGCATAATTATGCCTCCGTGCGACAATGGTACTCGAGCTGGCTTGAGACCAGTGCCCTTTGGGCTTCCCGGTTCGATTCCGGGCGGGGGCGCTTTCTTTAGAAACATTTATAAAGAACCTATTATTTATAATATTAATAATTTGTATAATTTTAATAATCTGTATAATATTTATAATATATTCAGGAAAAAAGACATTCTGGGGAAAAAGATGGCAAAAAAAGTAATGAGTGTTACAATAGATGACAAAATTCTCTTAAAATGGAAAAAATTTACTGAAGAGAATTTTATTAATTCTTCAAAATTAATTGAAAAATTATTACAAGACTATTTAAAAAAGAGGGGTAAAAAATGAGAAAAAGAAAAGTGATTAAATTTAGTATAATTATTTTACTAACATTATTCTCTTTGCAAACTGTGATGGCTTTAGAACAAGGAGTTTGTGTAACAGCAGAAGTTTCAGATATTAGTCCAAGTTCGATTGGAATTGGAAAAGAATTTACAGTTGGTGTACAAATTGAAAGTTGCGGGGATGAAATGCCAGAATATGTTTCTTTTGAATTGCTAAATCCTCCAGTTGACATTGAAATTAAAGAACCTCTAGTCATTAATATTTCTAAGTTATATTATGGAAATAGTGAAAGGTTTATTACTTACCATATGAGAACAACTGATGATGCTCAATCTGGAACTCATTTAATTAAAACAAGACTATCCTATGGGGGAACACAAAGTTCAAGAATAAAAAATTATAATATTACAATAGATGTTATAGGGGATGAAGCAGAATTAAGTATTGCATCACTTAAAACCGAGCCTGTGCTTCCAAGAAAAGGAGAAACTGTTGAATTAACTATAAGAATAGAAAATACTGGAGATGGCACTGCAAAATCAGTAGAAGTATATGTGGACCACCAATTTCAAGGATTAAAACAATCATTTATTGGCGCGCTTGATTCAGATGAAGATGGCCCGGTTGTCATGACTTTTATTGCAGATGAAGCAGGAGAATTTGAAATTCCAGTTACTATTTCATACAAAGATGATTTTGGAGATAATGAAATCAAAACAAAAATCAATCTTACTGTTTTAAAGAAAAAATCAAATATTGGAGCAATTATTCTTGCAATATTAATAATCGCTGTTCTTGGGGGAGGCATATACTACTTCCTTAAAATAAAAAAATCAAAAGATAAAATAATTCATCAACTTTTAGGGGGGAAGATGTTAGACCAGGGGGGGCAGAAGAAACTACTGAAAAAATTACTAAAAAACACATTAAAAAAAGTCATGAAGACAAAGAGAAAAGAAAGAAAAAAGAAAAA
>JAUUWR010000088.1 GCA_030588935.1 bacterium
ATCTGTTCGAATTTGTCATAAAGTGTTTCTGGTTTTAGCATTCTTAAAGTACAGGGAGTATCAAAGTCGACACCTTTAAACTTATTATGGGCTATTGATTTATAGTTTCCATTTGGATAAGAGATAGAAACACTTGTTCTATCTATATCACAAGTAACTAACGAATATGGTGTATTAAAGAAATGGAGGTATTCTTTAGGAACATGATCAAAATCTTTTGCAGGTATACCAACCATATTTTCTCTGATAAATTTTTCAAAATTGTCTAAAAATTTATTGTTTGTATATATTTTTTCACAACAAAAATAACACCAATTCCCATCTAATTCTTTTATTTGAAAAATTTGTATGTTTGGAGAGTATTCTGGTCTATTTTCCAAATCCACAATTTTATCAGTGACCTTATTTAAATTAATTTCTCTCATACTAAACTCTCCATTAAATGATTCGAATTCTTTTCTTAAAACAGAACTCTTTGGGTCTGTTATTGTTGTAAGAGAATATCTTTCTTTCATCTTAACATCAGAACTCTCCTTCCCGTTTTGGGTTTATGTGAGTTTTTTGATTTCCCTTATATTATCCTGATAAATATATTGGATTATTTTTAAACTATTTTCTAAGTAAAATTTCAAAGAGTCTGATGGAGAATCTAGTTCATTTTTAAAATATTCAGGAAAAACTTCATCTATTCCTTTTTTGAAATATTCTTCTTCAAAAAAACTTTTCTTAATTTTTGGAGATTTATAAATTATATTTTTAATTAATAATCCATCCTCCCTCTTATCAAGTAAAACCTCTGCAAACAAATCTACATATATCTGCCCTTCTAAATGAGTTTTAGTTCTATCAAACCCATCAATTACTATAGAGCCTTCACTTTCTGGAACAGATTCGATTTTATCTCCAAAAGAAAAATGATAATCTTTTCCCTCAACTGCATCCCGAATATACCTATATCCAATTGTATCCCTTAACAAGTATCCTAATCCATTTTCATTCCATTTAAAACACAATTTACATTCAGATTCAACATGAGATTTATCTGGGTAAGAAGCATCTGGTGACCACCACTTGCCTATATGTGGTTTAAACTTGAAGTTATCGCTTATCTTATGGAGTGTTTCTTTAATCATACCAGCATCACTTAAAATTGAATCTAATTGACCACAATATCTAAAATGTTGGTTATAATGACCTACGTATCTAAATATACCAGAAGATTTTAAAAATTCATAAAATTGTTTAGCATTCTTTCTTAATTCTTTATCACTAAGTATGTTTATAGCTGTTTTATTAAAATCTTGAATTCTCTTTTTGCTTATTGTTCTTTGATTTAATCTCTCTCTTCTTACTTGTTTTTCATGCTCTTTCAACATTTGATTCATTAATGCCATTTTCAATATTCATCAGAACTCTCTCCCCATCAGGCAAAAATATGAGTAATTTAGAGTTTATAAGCTTTTCTCCAAGTATGGAAAATTGTTAAGAAATAACTAAGTAACAATCCTAAGCTTATGTGGCCCTTTTTCAGGAATTCTTCCTTGAACAATAATTCTAGCTAGTCCTCCAATAAAGCCTCTAGTCATTGATTGACTAGGAATTGGTATATTAAAGTTCCTGTTATTATAATGACAAACCAAGGATTCACCCTTTACTTCTGTTTTTGTTCCAGATTTAGAAGATTTAGCAGATATTAATTTTGCAGAATTTGATTCTTTACAATCACCACATAGTTCATAACTTACATTAGAAACTTCTAAAGACATATTAATTTTTGGGCAAAAATATTCTTTCATTCTCTTATTTATCTTTAGACCTATTTAAACTTTTATTTAATTGAGTATATGATTAGGAAGTATATACTTAAAGATTAAGGATTACTCACGCTTTACTACCTATTTTCCTATGATGTAATAAACACAGTGTATAACTAATACCACCCATAGCAGCATAATAAAATGCATCAGCAGGTTTATTTGTTAATGCGCAATACAGAGCAGCCCCTTCTAAACCAGTCCCAAATAAATATACACTTTCTATTTCTACTCTTTCTTTAAATTTTAGTTTACCCATCTTTTTTTCCAATCCAGCCATTATTTTTTCCAAACCAATTATCCTATAAATTTTAGAGAGGTCTTCATAGGTTTGCCTTTTATCTTCTTTCCAAGAAAACGCTCTATCTCTAATTTTTTTAATAAGATTATATTTCATATTTATTGGGGTTATTTAGATTATTTAAGTTTTTCTTTAGGAATTATAGAATTATTTAATAGTTCTAAGACAGAGCATGTTAAATTAAGAGTAGAAGTACGAACTCTTTTAATTAAACTATTTTTTGCTTCTTGCGTAACTTCTGTTCGTCTTGACTTAGGAACATCATAAGGTAAATGATTTAGAGCAATACAATAATATCTTTTATGTTTATCTTTTCCTATAACATCTAATCTTTTATTCTTTTTTGACCCAGGATCTGTCCAGCACTTATAAACAAAGCAATCTTCTGCTTTTTGACATAGGATATTTGCCATCTTTTCATTTAGAATTCTTTCACATATTTAAACTTTTATTTAATTGAGAATATAATTTAAAGTAGGAATGAGAAAAATTTATTCACAATCTTCAGGGCAGTTACATTTGTTTTCAAACCATGGGCCTATTTCCTCGCAGATGCCATCTCCACAAGGTACGCAAGTGAGGTAGGGAGTACCTTCTATGCCTTCACATTCTCCATTCTCAGTTACTTTATATCCCATCACTCCTTTTAATCCTAAACAACACGTATCAGAATAATCTGTTTCCCAGCTTAAGTTTGGCGGATTGGCAAGTTCTCCTTTTTCTGCACATCCACAATCCTGTGGACAATTGCATCCATTTTCATGTTCATCACAAACACCATTTCCGCATGGCAAACAAGTTAAAAATGGATCGCCCTTTAGTTGTTGACATTCTGCAGAATCACTTATTGAAAATATCCCTAATCCCTTAAGTCCTTCACAACATTCATCTAAAAGATGTTCGCTGTTTCCTGGCGGTTCATTAATATTTTCTCCTTGCTTTGCACAATTTTCTTTCTCAACTATCTCTATAGAAACAATTTTATCCATATACTTCCCACCAAAGCACTGCTCGTTTTCTTCGCACTCATGATCATAAGCATATCCTGTAACTTTTACTAAATTCCCAATATATCTTTCAAAATCTTCAGGAGGATATACTAAAAAAACACCTCCAACTGTTCCCCCTCCTTTTCCAGGTTCATAAACTCCTGTAACTGTTATTAATTCCCTTTTAGAATCTTTAAATATAAAATATCCAACAACTGCTAGTATAATTAATCCTACGATTATCCAGATTATCAAACCCTTTTTCATATTTTAAGAATACTAATAGGTTTTATAAGCTTTTCTCAACTTCTCCCCCAAATCCTCAATATGTTAGTAGTTTGCAAAACATAAAGTTTATAATGTTGTTAAAATTTAAGATATATTATGGATTGGAAAGAATTTTTTAAACCTAATAAGCAAAAAATAATATTGCTGATTATTTTGATTTTTGTTAGTTATATAAGTTTAATTTCTTCTATTGCAATTTCCGCAGCAATACCTCAAAACAGAGCCTATTGCATAGGCCGACAGGCAGAAACACTTTACCCAAGTCTTGCTATCTA
>JAUUWR010000018.1 GCA_030588935.1 bacterium
TCCTTGGGATTGTCCAGTTTTGATGGAAGAAAAAGAAGAAATATTAAGCGAAGAAGAGGAAGCAGCTATTAAAGAGAAGATTAGAAAAGAGCGAGAGGAATTTTTTAGAGCTCATGGAATGCCAGAAGAGGAAATTAAGAAACAATTAGAAGAAGCTAAAATTAGAAATGTGGAAGGTATGTTAACTTTTACAGAGGAGGTAGAAAATGAATAAAAAGATATTCTTTGTTATGATTATGATTTTTATAATCCCCTTAAATTTTGGTTTGGTTAGTGCAGTTGGTTTTAGTTCAACAGATACATTTATTTCAGATAGTAGTAGTGGAACTGATGCTAAAACTTTTGTAGATAGAAATTTAACTTTTACTATACAAAGTTCGAATATTATGGTTGCTTGTTATGATTGGTATAAAGAATGTGGTGGAACTACAGAATATCAGATTTGCTTTGCTGCTAGTCAGCAAGATTTTGATGATTGTGAGGCATATGATTCATGGCTTACAGGCATGGGTTATAATTATGATTCAACTCCTGAGACCAGGGAAATGGATACTTCGAGTGAAGCAGCAGGATGTATTGATGCGAGGTATTATAAAAATTGTGATGGTCAAGGTGGAGGGGAGGGCCCTTATGGTGTAGATGAGAGAGAATATTCAATTTTTTCTATAAGATTTTTTGATTGTGAGAATGGCATTCCTTCATGGTATACTTATGATGCAAAAGGATATGTTACTCCAGACATTTATACTTATCATGATGAAATTTCATGTCCTGTTAATAAAAAATGTTCTGAAGAGGATGATAATGTTTTGGTATATACATATGATGGAGTAATACCTAATCCATGTAGATGGGATGAATGGCAGTCTTGTAGTATTGATGACGATTGTTGGACTGATAAATGTGAACAAAGTGAATGTAGTACTTGTTCAGATAGCCAATGTACTAGTGCATATTGGAATTCATGCACTAATAATAATGCTCTTTGTTGTGCAGGAGACCCTGTTTTTGGTCAATATTATTGTGAATATTATGAAACATGGACAGAATGCACTACTGAGACTCATACTGGATGTCAACAAAAGGGGAGTTATTATTGTACATATGAAGGAGGAGATTGGCGTTGGAGAACATGCACTTACGGATGTTTGGGCAATTCGTGTAAATGGCCAGATATTGATGTCTCTCCAGATCCATTGATATTTAACATTGATATTTAATAGTATAATGAAGTGAGAGGTAATTGGAAGATGAAAGGAGGTAGAATATGATGAGAAAGCAAACAAAAATAACAACGGCAATAGTAATCGGAGTAGTACTAGTAGTAGGAATTGTTTTGCTCAGTCTTTATCCAAGTGAAAGAGTCGAACCTAGTGATGAAACAGAAGTTGTTATACATAATGAGGTAGGAGTGCCAAATCCCGCTGGAGGTCTTTGTAGAGCTTTAGGGTATGAACCAGAATATCATCAGAGTGGAGGTAGTTATTGCATTTTCCCAGATAAAACAAGATGTGAACAATGGGCTTTTTATAAGGGGGAATGTGGACAAGAATGGTCTTATTGTGCATTAAAGGGATATGATGTAGAAACAAGAGATGATGGCAAGGATCTTCATTCGATAGTGTATAGTTTTTGTATAGATAAAGAAAGTGGAGAAGATATAGGTATAGTATCAGAATTAGTAAACCAAGAATTTGAGTCAAAGTTTAAGTAGGTTTAAATAAAAATGAAAAAATCAAGATTGATCATAATAATTAGTATATTTTTATTTATAAATTCTTTAGCTTTAGCAAGTGCTTTACCAGATTATTTTGATTGGAGAGATAATAATGGAGATTGGATGACCGCGGTAAAAGATCAAGGAGATTGTGGTTCTTGTTGGGCATATGCTGCTGTTGGTACTACTGAGGCACAGTATAATATTGCTAAAAATAATGCTCATTATGATTTAGATTTATCAGAAGAAAATTTAGTTTCAAATTGTTCAAGTGCAGGAGATTGTAATGGTGGGCATCATGATCAAGCTTTAGGGTATATAAGAGATTCTGGAATAGTAAATGAATCTTGTTTTCCTTATATAGATTCTAGTTGTCCAATATCATGCGGTTGTACATATGGATGTAGTGATGCTATATGTTCTGATAATCAATGCACTAATCCAGATGATTTATATTATATAGATGACTATACTGCTGTTTCAAGCAATAAGGAAGATATAAAGGATTGGTTAGTTAATGTTGGACCTGTTGCAGTTGATATGAATTGGAGTGGGGGTTATTGGGATGGTGAAATTCGTAGATGTATTATAGATTCTGGAATTGACCATTCTGTTGTTATAACAGGATATAACGAAACAGAAGATTATTGGATAGTGAGAAATAGTTATGGTCCGGGTTGGGGTGATGATGGTTACTTTAAAGTCGGTTTTGATGAATGTTTAATTCAAACTCAGGTTTATGGTGTAAATTTGACAGAAGTTAGTACTCAAAATCTCACAGTCTCAAACACAGGTACTGCAAATTTAGTTGTTTCTTCTATTACAGATAATAGAGCATGGATTACTTCAATATCTCCAACATCTTTTACTGTTAACCCAAGTTCATCTCAAGAGGTAATAGTAGAAGTAGACCCAAGCGGTTATTCTCCTGGTTCATATTCAGGCACAATATCTATTTATTCAAATGATCCAGACGAGAATCCTAAGACTGTTACAGTTATTATGAATGTTTCTAAGTATGAGGATGGTCATTCTTGTTCTTCAGATAGTGATTGTCAATCGAATTATTGTGATAATGATGGAGTTGGGTTGAGCGATGATAACTGGTGTTTTACTCCTTATAATACATATTTTGATGGCCAAGAACCAATCTGGTGTGAATATTCTACAGACAATGGAGAAATTGACTGTGATGAAAGACAAGTTGAGTGGGATATAGGTAAATGTGTGGGAATAAGTTATTATCAAGATGAATGTACTTCTACATGTGGATATCAGGATATAACTTCTGTATTTGAATGTACTGATACTGACTGTTCATGTAACACTCCAGAGTGTGATTGGGTTGTCCCTCAAGGCACAATTGATTACTGTGACAAGGGCGGGCAAACTTATTTTCAAGATGATTGTGGGACTAATGCTACAGCAGAAGATACAAATAATATTTGCAGAAGTGCAAATTCTTTACAAGCTGGGGATGGATGTACAGCAGATTCAGAGTGTAATGGTGTAGAAGCTGGGACCGGAGGATGTAATTTGACTTGTAATTATGATACCACTCCTCCGAACATCACCTCAGTCATAACAATTAATGAGAGTGGTGTTGTCGATGGAGATGCATTACTTGGTGATAATGTAACTTTTAATGTAACTGTAACAGACGAGGGTTCTGGTGTTGAAAGTGTCTGGCTTAAAATATGGGAAGGGGTTGTAGATGTTTCAAATGTTATTTGGCAGGGATTTTTATCATTTGTAACTGGTGATTTATGGTCTGTAGAAGTAGAGACTAATGAATCATTTCCTGTTGGAGATGTTAATTATACTGTTTATGCTAATGATAGTTTAGGAAATGAAGCTAATGTTTCTGGAGATTTTACTGTAGTTGCTCCTCCAAACGACACCTACAAATTCTACATAAAAGATTCTGTGGGAAATAATGTTGCATGGCTAGGAAACGAAGGAAATATAATATTAAAAGGAAGCTGTTATTTTGGAGGAAACTGTGATAGTCCTGGAGATGGAAGCCTGATTTTTAGAAATTCATCATTAGATTATGTTGCTTTTATTAATTCGACAGGAGATTTATGCTTGGAATCAGGAGATTGTTCTGACCAGAGTGCTGATTGTGACAGTCCTGGAGATGGAAGTTTTATTATAAGAAATTCCAGCTTAGATTATGTTTCTTATATTAATGCGACAGGGGATTTGTGTTTAATTGGAGGATTATATGAAAATGCAGATTTGTGAATTGATTGAAAGGAGGTAAAAGGAAATGAAAAATAAAGAACAGAGAAAAAGTTTTAAGAACTTACTGAAGAATAATATAGTATCTGTTATAGTGCTGATTCTTGTAATTTCTATTGCAGGTGTTTTTGCAGGAAATGTTTTTGTTACAGATGGTGATTTAGATGTTAGTGATGATTTGAATGTTAGTGGGAATCTTACAACAACAGGAACAGGAATATTTGGAGATATGATGGTTGGCACTTCTGTTCCAAATTACAGATTTTCTATTGATAGCACTGACCATTCTGACCAGATAGGGATTTATCATGATAATAATCATGCTTATCTTAGAACAACTGATGGTATATTTATATTTAAAACTGATGAGGGAACTAATACAATTACTTCGTTAAGGGTTGCTGGAAAAGGAACTGGTTATGGTAACCTAGAGGTGCGGGATGAGGATGACGCAGAATATTTTGGTTTGTATTGTGCTGGTGGTTATGGCAATTTTAGAGTTGCTGGAGCAACTCCAAAAGGTCTAATATTTCAAGAATCTGCTGATGCTCCTATTTTCTTTTTTACTGGAGCAGCTTCTGGGGAAACTCCAGAAATTAAAATTTATGGTTATAGAGCAGGTGATATTCAAAGAGAATTAGATATAGGTGTAGGTATAGATGCAGCAGATACAGCAAGTTTTGATGGAGTTTCTAATTATTATTTTGATGGAAACATGGGAATAGAGACATTTACACCCACATATCCATTAGAAGTAAATTCAAATGTTTCAGGAATATCAATCTGGGCTCAAGATAATATTTCAGCAGCAGGATTTATAACAAGAACTTCTGTGTTTGATAAGTCAAGAGGAAGTGCTTTGGATTTTATTAAGGATGCTGATTATTATTTGAGTAATGAAGAAATAGATCATAAGAAGTTTTATGGTTATGCAGGAGAGTTTAAAGTTACTGATTATTCAAAACCTGTTTATAGTTCTTTCGAGGAAACTTTTTGTGAGGAAGTTGGTGATGAAACTTTTTGCAGAGAAGAAACAATAAACCAAACAGATTATCCTTATAAGTTAATAGAAGAAGGTGTTTCTTTAGATGCAGAGATTGATGTTTTGAGACAGGCTGTTTATGAATTAAGCCAGGAATTGTGCAAGAAAGATGACTCATATAGTTGGTGTTAATAGGGGAGAGCGAGATTTATAAGTTTATTTAATGCTCTTCCTTGTTAGGCCTAAATAGATTTCTTTAATTTATATAATAACTTATATTGAAGTATAATAATGTTTAAATATTTGATTCGGAATTTTTAATTATGCTACTTAAATTAGACCATCCGAAGTTGTTTTCAGAGATTATCGGGATAATTTCTGATTTGGTTTTAGAAGTGCGGATTAAGGTGAATAAAGAGGGTGTGAGTATTATTGCTATTGACCCTGCTAATGTAGCGATGGTTTGTTTTAAACTGCCTGTTGCTGCTTTTTCAGAATTTCGGATTGAAAATGATGAAATTTTAGGAGTTAGTCTAGAAAGTTTAAAATCTGTTTTAAGAAGATGCTCTGCTGGAAGTGTTTTGGTTATGAGGAGAATAGAAAATGAATTAAAAATTGAAATTACAGACAGAATTAAGAGAGAATTTAACCTTGCTCTTATTGAAATCGATGATGAAGAAAAACCGATTCCGAACCTGGAATTTGCAAGCAGGATTGAAATGTCTTCTGTTGATTTTGCAGAAGCAATTGAAGATTGCGCGGTTGTTGCTGATTCATGTTCTTTTGTTTCAGAGCCTGATAAATTTATAATTCAGGGAAAAGGCTCCTTGAATTCATTTAGGTCAGAATTTTCATCTGATGAATTAAATATTCAGGCGCAGAAGGCAAGTTCAAAATATTCTTTAGAGTATCTGCAGAAAATAATCAAGGCAGCAAAAATCACTGATAAGACGATTATTAATTTTTCAACTGATTATCCTCTTCGTCTTGATTTTAATACTCCTTTTGTTGAATTGAGTTTTATTTTGGCGCCGAGGGTTGAGAGTGAGGATTGATCTTTAAAATGAAAATTAATATGGTTAATGTATTTATTAGAAATGAAAGTAATTATGCCCTCCTCATCCATAATATAAAACATGGAGCAGATAGATGGGAATTTACTGGTGGAAAACTTGAATCTGGAATAAATCTAGAAAAAATGGCTGTTAAAGAACCTTTTCAAGAATTAGGAATAAAAATTAAATTAATTAAAGTTAATGGAAGCAAGATTTTTGGAGATTATGATACACAAACTCCCGAAGGTCCTTTTCGTTGTAGAACTTATTTTGCTAAGATAATTGAAGGGGAACCAGAAATAAAAGAAAGAGATAAACATGATGCTTTTGGTTGGTTTAGTCATCCTGCTTTATTAAGAATGAAAAATTTAGGAATTCTTGTTCCTAATTTAGTTTTAGCATTACCAAAATTAAGAGTATATGGAATAATTTGATTTCTTAGAAACATTTATATATCTATGTATATTCATAACAATATTGTAATGTAATTTAGAAGGAAATAGCTTATGAATATACAAATAAATAAAAATATATTAAAACTTTTGGGGAAAAAGAAGGTGATTACTAGTTCTGAGTTAGCTAAGCATCTAAAAGTCAGCTGGAATACTGCTGAAAAATATCTTCTTGAACTGATAATTGAAAATAAGATAATTAGAATAAAAAAACAAGGGGTGAATTTATGGATGAAAAAATGATGGGAATATCAATATCTTATAAAATGTTTATGGCTCGAATCAGAAGCCTAAGCTGTTCATCTGTTTAGCTTAAAAATTCATGAAGATATAGATAAAAAATAAAATGATAAGAAAAAATAATCGTGCACAAGTCACAATCTTCATAATCTTAGCTTTGATTATAATAGTTGGGATGATTTTGCTTTTTCTTTTAATAAGAAGACCTAGTTTTGAAGTTGAGGATGTGGAAAATCCTCAGGCATATATTGAGTCCTGCACCCGCGACGCTGTTGAAGAAGCAATTGAGATTTTATCAGAGCAAGGGGGAGACATTGAGCCAGAAGGAAGTGTGATGTATGAAGGAAGGGAGATAACTTATTTATGTTATAATGCAAATTATTATGTTCCTTGTGTGAATCAAAGGCCAATGTTGGTTGAACATATTGAAGGCGAAATTGATAATCATATAATTCCCCGTGTGGAAAATTGTTTTAATGGCTTGAAAACAGAACTTGAAGGAAAAAATTATGATGTTTCTATGGGGGAGATGCAATTAACAACCCAGCTTCATACAAGACAGGTTGTTGTTAATATTAACAGGGATTTTAAAATGAGCAAGAGAGATGAAACTCGGGAATTTAAAAATTTTAAAATGAGTTTGGTGCATCCTGTTTATGATTTGGCTAAAATCGCAATGGAGATTGCAAACCAGGAAGCACATTATTGTAATTTTGATATTTTAGGTTTCATGATTATTTATCCTGAATATGATGCTGATAAGTTTAGGACAGGTGATGCAGACATAATTTATACTTTAAGAGAAACTGCAACAAATCAAAAATTTAAATTTGCAATTAGAAGTTGCGCGATGCCTGCGGGGCTTTAGGGGTTAAATTAATATTAGAATCTTACAAAATATGACGCTCGATAGATGAGGAGATTAAGCTACACATATTAAGCGCTTAATATTTATGGGGATTCCAAATAAAAATAATAAAAATGCTAAATAAACAAAACTTAATAAGCAAGAAGGCTCAAATGAGCTATACTCAGATTTTAATCTTAATAATCAGTAGTTTTGCTTTTTGTTATTTAATTTATTCTGCAACAGAGAGAGTTTCTGCTCAGGGTATTGAAGGTTATGCCTGCTGTGAGAAAACTAATGGTGGAAATTTTTGCCAGTATGTTCCAGAAGAGCAGTGTGATTCTGGTTTTAAAACAGCTCTTACTCAGTGTGATAAAACCAGTTTTTGCAAATCAGGATGCTGTTATAGTTCTTCAACTGGATGGTGTAATGAAAATACTCCTCAGACAATTTGCCAAGGGCAGTGGTTTGATGATAATTCCTGTAATATCAAGGAATGTGAAAGAGGATGCTGTGTTTTAGGAAAAAATGCTTTGTGGACAACACAAAGAAACTGCCAAGCAGAATCATTGTTTTTAGGATTAGAACAAGATTTCAGGCCAGAGATTAACTCGGAATTAGAATGTATTTTTTTAGCTGAAAGAGATGATGAAGGAGCTTGTGTTGTTGAGTCAGGGCTTGAAACAACCTGTGTTTTTATAACTCGCGGGGAATGTGTTTCAAAAACAGGAAGTGAAAATAATTTTTATAAAAATACATTTTGCTCTGGGTTGGTGGAAAGTTGCAGTGCTCAGGAAAATACTGGCTGTATAGATGGAGATGATAGTGTTTACTGGTTTGATTCTTGTGGAAATAGAGAAGATGTTGCTGAAGAATGCAGTATTTTTACTGGAACGATTTGCGGGCAGTATCGTCCTGGGATAGATGAAAAACCTGATGCTGGAGATTATGTTTGCAGAAGTTTGGACTGCAAGACAAAAAATGGTGTAAAGAAAAACGGGGAAAGTTGGTGCGAGTATGATGGGACAATTGGAGATGGAAAAGATGTTGTTGGTTCTCGGCATATCAAACATATTTGTTACATGGGGGAAGAAAGAATTGAGCCATGCAGTGATTATAGAAACCAGATTTGTGTTGGAACAGAAACTGATTTAGGAAATACAGAAAAATTTTTAGAAGCTGCCTGCAGAATAAATAACTGGAGGATGTGTTTGGATTATAATAATTATGACAAAGAAAGAGCAACTGAAAAGTGCAATGAAAATCCAGATTGTATGATTAAAAATATAAATATTGACAAGAATTTTAAATTTGATTTTTGTGTTCCAAAATATCCTGCTGGATTTAATTTAAAAACAGAAGCTTCTGGAAGAAATGCTGAAATGGTTTGTAGCATGGGTTCACAAAAATGCACTGTTGTTTATGTTAAAAGAATTTCTGGATGGAAATGTGAGTATAATTGTGACTGCGAAGAAGCAGGGTTTGCAGAAAAAATGAATGAGCTTTGTACTTCTTTGGGCGACTGCGGAGCTTATGTAAATTATGCTAAGGATGTCAGCGACGAGGGTTATTCTGTTTTAAGAAGTCCGAGCTTGTCTGCTGTTTATTTAAATAAATTGAAAAGTTATGCAAGGGACAAGTCAGGGCAAATTGCTGAACCAGGTGATTTGAGTTTTTTAGGGGAGTTTGCGCCTGAGGAGATGGATGAAGATTATGCAGAGAGTTTGATATATGGGAAGGCATTAGGGGTTTATGGGGTTGGGTTTATGTTGCAGGTTGCGAGTTGGTATGCTGCAGGAGCAGGATACTTAGGATTACCTGAGGCTACAGCTCTAGCTATATCAAAAGGAGGGATTCCTATAACTACACTGGGTTCTTTTGGTAATATATTAGCATCAGCAGCAGCAGCTTTAACAATTGCACATCTATTGAATGTTGCATTTGGAGTTGATTATGGTGTTGCTTTAACTATTGCAGGAGTATCTGTTGCTGTTGCATATGCTATTAAAGGATGGACTTTTGTTCTTAAGTGGTTTGGGATTCCTGCCTTAATATTCATGATAGTTTTTATGGTCATTGGCATCGGCAAATCAAAAAAAAGAATTGTGACATTTAATTGTATGCCTTGGCAGCCACCAACAGGGGGAGATAATTGTAATAAATGCAACTCTAATGATCCATTAGGTGTTCCATGTTCTGATTATAGATGTAATAGTTTAGGGCAGACTTGTGAATTGATTAATAAAGGAACAGGGCAAGAATTATGTATTGATAATTCTCCTACTGATATAAGTTCTCCGAGGATTAGTCCGCTTTATGGCGAGATTACACAAGGATATGAATATTATAATATTCAAAATAATGGTTTTGAGATTGTGGATAATAATAAAAATTGTATTCCTGAATTTACTGAGGTTTTGTTTGGGATTGAAACAGACAAGCCTGCACAATGCAAGATTGGGAATTCTCCTTTACAGATTTATGAGCAAATGGGGCAGTATTTTGGAGGAAGTAATTTGTATTTGGTAAACCACACAATGATCTTAAATATGCCAAGTCCAGAGGCATTTAAGAATCAGTATAATTTAACTGACGAGCAAATAGCAGATTTGGGAGAGATTAATTATTATATTAAGTGCAAGAGCGTGAATGGAGTTGTTAATTCAGCAAGTTATACAGTTAGAAGTTGTGTAGAGCCAGGGCCTGATTTGACTGCGCCGAGAATTGTAAAGACTGAACCTTTGAACAATGCTTATGTTAAATATGATGCTATTGAGCAGGCTTTACAGGTTTATATTAATGAGCCTTCTAATTGCAAATATAGTTCTGAGGAGAAGGCTTATGAATTAATGGAAAATTCAATGAGTTGTGAACAGGATTTAGAAGATTATAGTTTATGGGGCTGGCCTTGCAACACTAAATTAAGTTTAGGAGGGGATAATAAATTTTATATTAGATGCCAAGATATTGCAGAGAATAAAAATACAATGACGCAGAGTTATGTTTATGAACTGCAGAAATCAAATTCTGAACTTGTTATTGAAGATTTAAGACCAGTTGATGATGATGAGATTCTTTCTGGTGTTGAGCCTGTGACTTTAGAATTACAGGTTAAAACTTCTGGAGGTGCTGAAAGTGGGAAAGCAATATGTTATTATGATTTTGGAACCGGCGAAATAAGTTTCTTTGATACAAACTCTAATTATCATAAACAATTATTTAATTCTCTTACAAGAGGAAGATATAATATTGGTTTACGATGTGAAGATATTGCTGGCAACACAGCAGAAGCTTCAACCTCATTTAAGATAAGGATTGATAACATAGGGCCGAGAATTACGAGACTTTATTATGAAAGTGGCTTAAAAATCTGGACAAATGAAGAAGCTGAATGCAGATATGCTTTTACCAAGAGATTTGATTGGGAAAATGCGGCTGTGATGAGTGGCTGGGAACTTGAGCATACTGCTGACTGGCAGTTGAAAACTTACTACTTACAATGCAAGGATGTTTATGGAAATTTGGGTGGGAAGATGGCTGTTAAAGCTTATTCTTTGGTAAGTTAAAATTTATAAAGAACTAAGGGCTTAAAAGAATTAATTAAGACTATCTAAGGTGATTTTATCTGCATCGCTTTGTCTACGTAAGAAGATATTTCATCTTTACGAATTGCCTTATCTTTACTTCCAACAGCAATATAAATATAATCAGTATTAATACCAAGAATTCTTCCTTCTAAAATGTCTCCGTTTTTTAAATAAATAGCGTCTTTTATAACTTTAGATTTAGGAATTTTAAGGGGATCTAAAGTATCTAAGATAGCACTACCTATCTCTCCCCAAAAAAAACTTCGGGGGCTTTTTATAATCACTTCTTGAGCTTCTTGGTAGATAGGATCAGCTTGTTCTTTTTGCGAAAATTGTTTTACTTGTTTTATTTGTTTTATTGTTTCAATAAGTTCAAGATGGTGTAGTCCTCTCGCATACTCATGAGTTCTAGGTTGAGCGCATCCACTCATAATTACAGGCAAAACCACTCCTGCAACAATTCTTATTAATTTATTTCCTTTTGCCATGTTCATTTTAATACTTTAAGGTTTATAAATTTTATGTTTGTTACCACTATAAAATTAGTTAAGATTGTCTCCTTGTTTTTCATAATGTTTATGTTTCTAAAATTTTATCACGGACAACAACTTTATAAATATCTTACTCTATTCTATATAATAAAAAGATGGTATTAAGGAAAAATAAAAGGGGGCAAGTCACAGTCTTCATCATCCTTGCAATAGCAATTGTAGTTGTCTTAGTTTTGTTGTTTTTAGGAAAAGATGTTTTTACCACGTTTCTTGGGGGAAAAGCTCCTGTTGAGCAAATTAAGGATTGTGCAGAAGATTATGCCAAAGAAGCTGTTGAGATTCTTTCTGTTCAGGGTGGAAGTATTGAGCCAGAACATTATTATTTATATGAAGAGAACAAGGTTGAGTATTTATGCTACACAGAAGAAAATTACAAGCAATGTGTGATGCAAAAACCTTTGTTAAAGCAAAGTATTGAAAAAGAGATTGAGGATTATATCTCTCCTAAAGTCAGGGGATGCATGGCTTCTGTTAAAGCTGGTTTAGAAAAAGAGGGTTATGAAGTTAAATTAGGAGATGTTGATGTGTATGTTGAATTAGTTCCAAGGAATATCTTAGTTAATATTGATAGTGATTTTTCAATTAGCAAGGAGAAGACAGAATCATATAAATCTATTAAAACTGATGTTCCCTCTAAACTATATGACTTGGTTATGATTGCGAGTTCAATTTTGAACTGGGAAGCAAGGTATGGAGATTCAGAAACAATGACTTATATGCTGTATTATCCTTCATTAAAAGTTGAAAAAAAGAAGCAGGGAGATGGGACAATTGTTTATATATTGACTGATAGAGTTTCATTAGATAAATTTATGTTTGCTTCGCGGAGTATGGTTATTCCTGCTGGGTTGACTGGTCAATAGATGATAATATTATTGAAAAATTGGGAGCCTTCGGACAACCCAATTTTTCTTTTTAACCTATAGTGTTAAAAATTATTAAGTTTGGGAGATGAGGAGAGAAGTTTGGGATTGGAGATAATAAAAAATGGTAAATAAAAAAAGAAATAAACTAATTCAGATTATAAAGATAATAGATGATAAAATAATAAACCATGATTTTGAAATAATCTTTGGTATACTCGCAGGAACAGGATTAGTCTCAATAGTGGGTTCGTTAATTACATTAACTGTTGAATTAATCCCGCAATTAGAAAATTATTTTGTTCTTATGTATTCAATTATTTATTTCTTTATCCTTATTTTTACAACCCTGATCTATACAAAAGGATGGTTTAGAATAACTTATTTAACCTCTTCATTGATTTTATCATTAACAGGAATATATGTAAAATTATTTGGAACAATATTATAAAATGTTAACTAAAAAAGCAAAATTATATTTTGGGATTGTGTTAGTTATAAGTTTATTAATTATTGGGTTGGTGATTGCTCAATCATGGCCGGCATTTAATGTGTGCTGTGAAAAAACTGAGAAAGGTGCCTGGTGCCAGAATACTTTAGAAGAAAATTGTGCTAAGGGTTTTAGGCAGACTCCGACTTCGTGCGAGGCAACAAGCTTTTGCAAGCAAGGCTGCTGTTATGACAGCCAGCAAGGATTGTGCATGGAAAACACTCCTCAGAAAGTTTGCAATGATAACGAGGGAACCTGGTTAGATGACAAAGAGTGCAACATTCCCCAATGTGATTTAGGCTGCTGTGTTTTAGGAACTCAGGCAAGTTTTGTAACCTTAACAAGATGCAAGACTCTTTCAGGATTATATGGGTTAGAAACTAATTTTAGAAATGATATTAATGATGAGGCGACTTGTATTGCTATTGCTGCTTCGCAGGACCAGGGAGCTTGTGTTTATGAATTTGATTACCAAAGAACCTGCAGGTTTACAACAAGAGGAGAGTGCAGGGTGGATGAAAGAGGCAATGTAACAGCAGGAGCTGAGTTTTTTAAAGATTATTTATGTTCTGCAGAAGAGCTTGCTACTAATTGCGGGCCTTCTACTAAGACAACCTGTGTTGAAGGCAAAGACGAAGTTTATTTTTTAGATACTTGCGGAAACCCTGCTAATATTTATGATGCTTCTAAAGTAAATGATAAGTCTTACTGGATGAAAACAATAGATAAGAATGAGACTTGTGTGTTAAGGGATGATTTTAAAAATAATGATGCTTGTGGAAATTGTGATTATTTTGGAGGGAGTATTTGTTCAAAAGGACCAGCTGATTTTGGATATTATTTTTGCGAGGATTTAAGATGTAAAATAGATGGGAAAATCTGGGAAAATGGGGAAAGCTGGTGTATTTATGACAGCAATGTTGGTGAAGGAGTTGATGTTGTTGGAAGCCGGCATATTCGGCATGTTTGCATTGCTGGAGAAGAAACAATAGAACCTTGTGCTGATTTTAGAAATGAAGTTTGTCTTGAAGGAGAAATTGAATCTGGTGGGATAACATTTAGAGAAGCTGCGTGCAGGGTTAATAGATGGAATGACTGTATTGACCAAGATGAAGAAGATGACTGCCTGAATACAGATAAAAGAGATTGTTATTGGTATGAGGGGTTGCATTTTACTGGATTAACCACAAGTACAACTGCTACAACTTCTGGTTCTGGACAGGTTTTTGGAGGAGGATTAACTGGACAGGCAATTTTTGGAGGAGGGGATGAAGGCAGTGAAGAAAAAGGTTCAGGGGTGCAGATGGGTGGAGG
>JAUUWR010000029.1 GCA_030588935.1 bacterium
TTCTTATCAACAATCAAAATATTTGAAATTTCTTCAGAAAGAATTGCAACATCTCCTTTATTAAAAGGCCCAAGCTTAATCCCTTCTAAATCCAAAAACTCAGTTATATCCTGAATAAAAACAATCATTTTATTTTTAGGCTCTTCTTTCCCTCCTGCATTCTTCAACATTCCAGCCACTTTCTTATCCCCTTTTTCCAAAGATTTCATAATCCAGTCAAAACTCTCTTTATCAACAGCCAGCATATTCTCAAAATCTCTCTTGCTAATCCCTGTTTCAGCATCAATAAAAGCCAGCTCTAAAATCTTTTTCTTCCGCCTCAACATCAGCTCCTTAAAAATAGCAATAGAATTCTCAAACTGCTTCTTGGTCTTTGTAATTGTATCAGAAAAATCGTCGTTTTCCTTATCTGCAATCTTTTTTTTATCTTTCAAATAAGCAGCAACCTCTTTAACAAAACTCTTTGGAATCGGCTGCAATTGCTCACTATATCTCTCTCTCCTTAATGCATCATAGAGTTCGTTGTAAGTTATCATCTTTTTAAGTGGGCTTCAAATATTCTGGGATTTCAAATTTATCATATTCATCAAACAAACCTTTCCCATAAATTAATCTTGAAAAACACTCTGCTTCTAATTTACAGTCTTCTAATGCATTGTGGGATTTGCCTTCTTTAACCAATACCCCTTCCTTATTTATCCTTCTCCTTTCATCCCTTATGCCACAAAACCTTAAAATATTTGGTAAATTCATAGCATTTTCTTTAAAATCATCTAATAAAAGATTTCCATAGATCTGAAGATACCTTGTCTGAGCAACAGTGCATAAATCAAAACTCCTAAATCTAGTTTTAAAATCAATATTATATTTTTTTGCCTTAAACTTTAAAAAACTTAAATCAAAAAAACCGACATTATGCCCTCCTAACATCTGACTTACTTGCTCTTCTCTCCATTTAAGGAATTTTCTAATCAATTCTTCTTGTGTCTGCTTTTCTTTATTTTTTATTTCTTCTTCACTAAACCCATTAACTTCCAAGGCTTTTCTTGTAATCACATCATCTTCATCTACCCTACACTCTCCATAAAATTGTTTTTTAGGATTATCGAGGCATAAAGCCCCGATTGATAAAATCGCATTTTCCCAAAAATTTAATCCTGTCGTCTCAATATCCACAACTATCATTTTAACACTCCTTAAAGCAAATTTAAAAATCAAAATCCCTTTAAAATCTTTATTATACTTATATTTATGATATTAACTAATAATCCTTATAATGGATATCAATAATCTTACACGAATTTAAGCTTTAGAGATAAGATGATTAAGCGCGAACAACCAATAAAAAAGCTTATTAATTGTAAAATATAAGTAAAAAAATAAAAACTACTTATCCAACCCAACCTTCCTAAACAATTCCCAACCATACATTTTTCCCAAACTTCCTTTTTTCGCTTCTCTCTCAGAAAATCGAGAACTTTCATCTCCCCCACCCCCAAAAACCAAAACAGGAACAGGGTGAGAACTATGAGCTTTTAATTTACAAGGAGTTGAATGGTCGCAAGTTACAACAACCTTAATATTTTTCCCTTCAACAAACTTTCTCAAAAAACCAAAAAACCTTTTATCAATAATCTCCAGCATCTTCCTTTTTTCATAAGGCTTGTTATCATGCCCAGGAACATCTGTTTCCTTAAACTGAACATAACAACCAACAAAATCCTTATGTCTTTTTTTAATTGTCTTAATAGCAAACTTAATTGTTCTGTCCAAGCCATCATACAAATTAGCATAAACATCAATTTTTTTTAACTTTGGATATTCAAAAGAGAAATTTTTCATTCCAGATGCTTCTGCAATTCCAATCTCTAGAGGCATGGGATTTACTGACATCCAATCCTTATATTTTTTAAGTTTAGGAATTTCAATTCCGCCCCCCCTTGTAAAAAGCATATTCGCAGGAAGCAACCCCTTCTTTCTTCTTATTTCATTAATAGGATGGGAATTTAAAATTTTAAATGCCTGGTCTAAAAGATCATTTAACACATTTGAAGTATATTTAGAATTCTCATCATCATCCAACGGTTCTGAAAACCTAAACTTATTATCTTTTCCAGGCCTCCATTCAGGATCTGTATTAGTTATATTGTCTGAAAAACCTCCTTTCAAAACTAAAACCCCTCTATGCTGAACAGCAGGTCTAAACTCAAATTTACAGGGCAATTTAATCCCTTTATTCAAAGCTTTAGCTAAAATCTGAGCTTCTTTTGTAGTCAGGGTTCTTCCAGCCCTCCTATCAATAACTACCTTGCTCTTCAGATTTTCAATAGTTCCAAAATTAGTTCGAACAGCAAAGTCTCCTCTTTTTAAATCAAAACCCAAACCTCTTGCTTCATAAACACCCCTTTTACAATTCTCAGAATTATTTCCAAATATTGATATTATTGCATTATCAGAACCAGGAACAGTCTTCTCATCAATAGGATACATATAACCCATCTTGCCTTTTTCAGCAAAAAAATCTAAATTAGGTGTTTCTGCCATCTCTAAGCAAGTTTTCCCGCCAAAAATCTTAACACTCAAACCAGATGCCCCATCCAATATAACCAATATTTTTTTCATTTTTAAAATATTCTAAGTATTTTGAAAATCCTAAAAACAATTGATAGACAATTGTTTTTTTGATGAAAAAGATAGGTAATTAGATTATAAAAGAGTAATGGTTCACTAAAAAGTTTATATAAAAACACTCAGTAAACATTATAAACTAATCATAATTTAGATAATCATGTTCAATAAATTAAAAGAAAAACTAAAAAATTGGATTAAAAAATCCAAAGAAGACATAGAAAAAGTGGAAGAAACTCCATTAAAAGAAGAAAAACCTAAAGAAAAAGAGAAAAAAGAACAAGTTATAGAAGAAGAACCCCAAGAAAAAATAGGGGTTACGGAAGGGGCAGAGCCCCTTGCCAAAGAACAAGGCACAGCAATACAAATAGAACAAGAAATTGAAGAAGGAGTTCCTCAAGAAACAATAGATGAAGAATTAGAAAAAATAGAAAAACCAACAAAAAAAAGTCTCTTCACCAAAGTAAAATCAAAATTCGCATACAAAATAACAGAACAAGAATTCAACAAAATCTTTGATGACTTAGAAATGCTCTTGCTTGAGAATAACATAGCTTTAGAAGTTGTAGAAGATATTAAAAAAATATTATCAGAGAATTTAACAGGAAAAGAAATTCAGAAGCAAGAATTAGAAAAAGAGATTAAACAAGAACTTAAAAAAACTTTAAATGAAATTTTAATAGAGCCAGATAATCCTTTAGACGCTATTAAAGAGAAAAAACAATCAGAGCATAAACCTTTCATAATTTTATTTTTCGGAATAAATGGAACCGGCAAGACAACAACAATAGCAAAATTCACCCAGCTTCTGCAAAAAAATAATCTCTCAGTTGTTTTAGCAGCAGCAGACACTTTTAGAGCAGCCTCAATTGAACAAATACAAATTCATGCAGATAAACTTAAAGTTCCATTAATTAAGCATGACTATGGCTCTGACCCAAGCGCAGTAGGTTTTGATGCAATAAAATACGCAGAAAAGCATAAAATCGACACTGTTCTCATTGATACAGCAGGAAGAATGCACACAAAAACCAACTTATTAGCAGAAATGGAAAAAATCTGCAGAGTCACAAACCCAGACCTCAAAATCTTTGTAGCAGAAATCATTGCAGGAAACGATGCAACAGAAGAGGCAAAAACCTTTAATGAAATGATTGAAAATGACGGCTCAATTCTCACTAAAGCAGATATTGATGAAAAAGGTGGTACAATAATCTCAGTCTCCCACGCAACCCATAAACCTATTTTTTATTTGGGTGTTGGGCAGGGGATGGATGACTTAAAATTCTTCGATAAACAGAAGTTTATTGAGGATTTGGGGTTGTAATATTTTAATTTTAAAAATGGAAATTTACAAAGGATTTTATTATTTTAGAAAACACAATGGAAAAATTAAAAAATGCTCTTATTTTAAAAATCATATAAATGGTTCACTCGTTAGAGTAGTTGGTGGCGGAGAAGGACTTTCTTTTCATATTATGGTAAATAAAAAAGATTCACTAAAAGAGCAAATAAAAACAGTTCTTCATGAATTTAGTCATTTAGGTATTGAATATGAATACATTATAAAAGCTCATAAATTAGCCTCAATGGAAGTAATCTCCACTTTAGCCCCCTTAAAATTAGAAAAAAGAATAGAAGAAAATGTTGAAATATTTTACCTTAGAAATCCTCCTTTAATTAGGTGGATAGAAAAAAAATTAACAACTTATAACCAACAACTATAAAAAACCCTATAAACCTGTAATTCTAATTAATTTTACAGATAAAAACATCAATATCTTATAAAACATTAAGGGCAATTTCTATATGAACAATTAAATCAGAATGTTCAAGTTATATTTAAAATAGTTCCAATTACAAAAGCAATAACAACTCCAATAGCTGTTCCTAAAAATGGAAGAATTATTCCAAGCACATATTTCCATTTTGTGTCTTTTTGTCTAAATTTTCCAAATTCTTTAGATAACAAGATTTTTGGCATTACCATATGAAACCCATGAAGCATAATAAAAAAAGGCAAAACCAACACTCCAAAAATTATCATACCAAACGCTCCACTAAAAACAAATTCAATAACCCCTCCAGAAATACCTCCTACAATTAATGCTTCACGAACAGTAAATTTATATTTTTTAAGAACATAGAACCAAAATAAATGAGCCATGAAATATATAGGAGCTGTAAGAATTATATCTCCTGCTAAACTTATACCTGGTGACAAAGGATTGAAAGGCCAGTTAATTAGCTCATCAAATTCTGCAAAAAATAACCCAATTAAAACTGATGTTAAAAACAACGGCAAATGTAATTTTAAAAATAATAAACGAAATGTATCTCTTTTTTTCCATATAAAAAGAAGTGTGAGGTATAATATGATCACCGCAATACTTGCTGCCCAGGCATTCACCCCGCCTATTGGCTCTTTGCCAGATATCTCATCTGCTATCCCTCCAATTAACAACACTAAACAAGAAATATATAGCCAAATTGTAAACCATCTTGGAAGAAGTTTTGGATTGATTTTATTTTTTAATGACATCTTTTATTTTAACACTATTCAATAAAGGCATATCCAACAGAGACATGGATACCATCAGTAATCTTTAATCCGCTATACCAAGCTTTATACACTCCATTATCATATAAACCAGTTGCTCCCCATAATCCAAAACTATCAAAATCAGAGCCTTTACCTTTAGCTATGCAAGGATTGTTCTTAATTCTTTCCCATTTAATACCATCATTAGATAAAGCACAACCAATTGAACCTTCTTCATTTCCTTTATCTGGGTCATCTTTACCTGTGTAAAGCATTATATAGTTTTCTCCATCAAAAAATACAGAAGGTATTGCAACAGAACCCTTATCCCAAGAACTTCCAAAACTCAACACAGGATTTTTATTTCTTTTCCAATGAATTCTATCATTAGAAGTTGCATAGCCAATCTGTATCGGCATTTGGTCTTTATCATTGCTTCCTGCTCCTGAGTACCACATTTTGTATCTGCCATTTTCTTTTATCACCATTGGGTCTGCTTTTCCAGCAAAATCCCACTTGCTCCAGTCAGAAGAATTATCAATTTCTACATCCAAAACTATATTCGGGTGTTTAACCCAATTTATTCCATTATTTGAAGTGGCATATCCTATCTTATGCAATCTATCCCATCCCGCACTTTCGTCTTCTGGTGCTCCTCCAGCACCTGTATACCACATTTCATATATTCCATCAGAGTTTTTTATTACAGATGGAGTCTCAACAGAAAAATCATCCCAAGCCCACTCCTCCCCTATTTTCAAAACAGGTTCAGGATGAAGGTTCCAATTTATTCCATCATTTGATGTAGCATAACCAACTTGAGTTATATTGTCCCTCACATTAGCACCAAACCACATTTTATAAATACTACCATCTTTCATTACAAAAGGGTCTCCTGTCCACTGAAACCAATGAGAGCTTGATTGTTCTTTAAGAACAGGATTTCCTCTGAATGTTTAGTCCAAGAACCAGTAAAGTTAGTTTTTTCAATCATACAATTTTCATCACATCCATCTCCACCATCATTATTTCCATCATCACACTCTTCTCCTTGTTCCAATACATCATTCCCGCAAACAGGTTCAGGCTCTTCATCTTCAAACATACTCAAGACTAAAATTAACACAAAAATTGCTGCCAACGCTCCTACTATAATTTTTATACTTTTTCTCATTTTCTCTCTTTCCCCTTATCACTTTTTTATCATTTAAATATTTATTGGGCGTGTGCCAATTGAAATTAATTCTTTTATTATTTTTACTTATTTTTAATAACAAACTATAAAAAACCCTATAAACCCTTAATTCTAATCATTTTTATAAGTTAGCTTTTCAAAACAAAGCTTAATCAACTAAAAAACCAATAACTTAATAAGAACATAGTGAACTCTATAAGATAAAACATTATAAATTAAATATTAGATAATATAAAATAAAACATGCTAAACAAACTCTCATCTGTCTTAAAGAAAAGCTTTGACAAAATAGCAAGAGCTGTATTTCTCGATAAAAAAACAATAGACACTGTTGTAAAAGATTTAGAAAGAGCACTGATTCAGGCAGACGTTAATGTCCATTTAGTTAAAAAACTCGGGGCTGAAATAAAAAAACAAGCACAAGATAAGAAAGTCAAAGGCATAGAAAAAAAAGAGCACCTAACTAAAATTCTCCATGATAAAATCTTAAACCTCTTAGGAAAAGAAAAACATGAATTAAAAATTAAAAAACACAAACAAATTAAAATCATGCTTGCAGGGCTATATGGTGCTGGAAAAACAACTACAACAGCCAAACTTGCTTCTTATTATTCAAAAAGAGGATTTAAAACAGCCATGATAGGATTGGACACCCACAGGCCAGCAGCCCCAGAACAATTAGAACAATTAGGAAAACAAACAAAAATCCAGACATTCATAGACAAAAACGAAAAAGACCCAATCAAAATATACAATAAATACAAAGAAAAACTAAAAGATTTCAACTTAATCATAATAGACACAGCAGGAAGGCATGATTTAGACAAACAATTAACAGAAGAAATAAAATCATTGAACAAAGAAATAAAACCAGACTACAAGCTCCTTGTAATTCAGGCAGACATTGGGCAGGCAGCTAAAAAACAAGCTTCTGAATTCCAAAAGACATGCGGCATTAATGGAGTTATAATAACAAGAATGGATTCTACTGCAAAAGCAGGAGGAGCCCTTACAGCGTGTGCAGAAACACAAGCCCCAGTCTATTTCATTGGAACAGGTGAAAAAATAAATGAATTCGAAACATTCAATCCTAAATCATTTATCTCCCGCCTCTTAGGTCTCGGAGACTTAGAAGGCCTTCTTGAAAAAGTAGAATCAGCAGTAGATAAAAAAGATCAAAAAAAACTAAAAGAAAAACTAGAACAAGGCAAATTCAACCTTCGCGACCTCCAATCCCAATTAAAATCAATGCAAGGAATGGGCTCTTTGAGCAAAATAGCTGAAATGATTCCAGGGTTGGGAAAAGTAAAAATCCCAGAAAATCTTTTAGGAACTCAAGAAAACAAATTAAAAAAATGGAATCACATAATCAATTCAATGACAGAAGAAGAAATCAACAATCCTGAAATAATTGAAAAACAAACCAGTAGATTAAGCAGAATAGCAAAAGGTTCTGGAACAACAACTACAGACATAAGACAGCTTCTCAAACAATACAAAATGCTTAAAGAAATGACCCAAGGAGCAGGCGATTTATCAAGCATGGACATGTCCCAAGGACTCAGCCAAAAACAAATGATGAAACTTGCAAAGAAGTTTGGGAAGAAGATGAGGATTTAATCAAAATATATTGATCCCTCAAGACAATACTCCCTTATTTTTCCTCTTACTCTCGTTCGGTGTATCCTAAAACGATCTCTTGAATAATCTCCTCCTCTAACTTTTGCATAAAGTCTAAATCTTTCAATAGTATAATTAATTGCATTAGTTTTATCAAAAAGTTCAAGCCCTAATTCAGTTGTTTTTGGAAATTGAGATTCTAATAACTCTAACAAAGCCTTTTTCCTAATTATTTTTCTAATAGGAACAATTCCTTCCATAATTAATTAAAAAATCTAACATTTATAAATAAGATTATATTTGAATGGATATGACAAAAACAATCCAACAAGGCGCAGAAGCAATTATCTCATTGCAAAACAACCAAATTCTCAAAAATAGAATTAAGAAATCATATCGCCTGAAAGAATTAGATATAAAACTAAGAACCAGAAGAACAAAATCAGAAGCAAAAATAATCGAAAAGCTCAAATCCATAATAAACGTCCCAAAAATCATCAAAACAGAAAATAATCAAATTATCATGCAACATCTAAAGGGCAAAAAACTCTCAGAACATTTAGAAAAACTCAACTACCAAAACATATGCAAACAATTAGGAGAAATCTTAACAAAACTCCACAACCAAAACATAATCCACGGCGATTTAACAACCTCAAACATGATATTAAAAAACAACCAAGTCTACTTAATAGACTTTGGACTCGGCTTTCATTCTCATAAAATCGAAGACAAAGCAGTTGACCTGCATCTCCTAAAACAAGCCTTAGAAGCAAAACATTTCACAATAGCAAATGAATGCATTACAACAATACTTAAGAACTACAAACCAGATAATTATAAATTAATTTTGGAAAGAATTCCTGTAATAGAGTCAAGAGGGAGATATAAGAAAAAACATTAAAATGCCAAGAACAAACATATTTGCATCAAAAGAACTAACTTTAAAATACGATGGAACTTATTTTATTCTTTTAAAGGGAGATCATGCCCTTGGAAGCACTTATGATCCAAAATCCACTAGGGATTTAATAAAGACTATACAAAACGAAATGCGAAAATCCGAACATGACATGCAATATAATCTAGAAGAATTTAATATCACCCCAAAAGCAAGAAAAAAACTAGAATCAAGAGTTCTCGCAGATAATTAAACTTATAAACCAAAAATCTTTGTTTTCTAAATAGCCCCATAGTGCAGTGGTCAAGCATCTAGCGCTTTGGACGCTAGGACCTCGGTTCGAATCCGAGTGGGGCTATTACAATAACTTTAAAAACAAAATTTTATATTTAATACTTATAACTTACAAGAATTTAAGTTCGAGAGATGAGAAGATTAAGCTACCCATAACAGAACATAAGAGGACTCATCTGAAGAACCTAATAATTGTAAAGATATAGATAAAATAATATTAAACAAAAACATGCCAAAAACAAAAACAACTAAGAAAATTGAAAAACCTGTTTGGTTGAAATACACAGAAAATGAAGTAAAAGCAATAATTTTAAAACTAGCCGACAAAGAATTAAGCACTGAAAAAATCGGATTAGTTCTTAGAGACCAATATGGCATCCCAAAAACAAAATTATTCAACATTAAAATAAGCAAAGTCCTCAAAGAAAAAAATAAATTCCAAGAGCCAACCTTATTAAACCTGCAGAAAAAATTGGAAAAAATCAAAGAACATTATAAAAAGAACAAGCAGGATAAAAAATCTGAACGTTCTTTAATGATAACAAAAGCAAAACTAAAAAAAATAAGGGATTATTTGGAAAAAAAGAAGAAAAAATAATTATATTATGGGGCTCGCTCACTTTGTTCGCTCGCCTATTTTATATACTAATAAATAAAATATTAATTAAGCAGATGGCGAGTTAAATCAATCTAGTAATAGATAACATAAAACAAAGATTGGTTTAAGGAGGAAAGCTTAAGCTATCCATTGTAAAGCTTATAAAATTTAACAGATATTAGATAAAAGAAAAATTAAGTTATCTGAAGGGAAGGTGACTTGTTAGGAAACCGTTAGGTTTCATACGATCTTAATTTTTCCATAAAATAAAACAAAAAAGAGCAACATGATACAAGAAGAAATCAAAAATTTCACTAAAAAATTCTTAAAAAATACAGAGAACAAAAAAATCCACATAATCAGTCACTATGACACTGACGGAATTACTTCTGCAGCAATCTTATCAAAAACCCTGAAAAGGCTCAACAAACAATTTTCAGTAAAGATTATCAAACAATTAGACAAAAAAGAAATCTGGTTATTTCCAGAAGATAAAATAATTGTCCTGCTAGATTTAGGCTCAAACAATCTAGACAAATTAGCAAAACTAAATAATCAAATCTTCATAATAGATCACCACGAAACATCTAAAAAAAACATACCCAAAAATATCCAAATAATCAACCCCCATCTTTTAGACGAGTATGAAGAATTATGCAGTTCAGAACTTATGTATTCAATCTCAAAAGAAATATCAAATGACAACAAAAACCTTGCCTATTTGGCAATCATAGGGATGATAGGAGATACCTTAGAAAAAAACATAAACAAAATACGAGATTCTATAATAAAAAATTCAAAAGTAAAAATAAAAAAAGGTCTTCTTTTATATCCTTCAACAAGACCTTTGGACAAAACAATTGAATTTAGTTCAAGGCCTTTTATTCCAGGAGCTACTGGAGACCATTTTGGAGCAATAGAATTATTAAAAGAAGCTGAAATTAAAAAAATTGGAAAAACTTACAAATCATTAATAGACTTAAATGAACAAGAAATGAAAAATTTGACCACTGCAGTAATGTTAAGATTATCATCAAAAGAAAAAACACAAGAGTATATTGGAAATCTTTACTTGATAAAGTTTTTTAATAAAATCGAGGATGCACGGGAATTATCTGCAGTTATCAATGCCTGCAGCAGAATGGACCATCCTGAAATAGCTTTTATGATGTGCATAGGAAATTTCAATGCAAGAAAACAAGCAGAAAGAATCCACATAAAATATAGGCAGCATATTATCTCAGGG
>JAUUWR010000085.1 GCA_030588935.1 bacterium
GCTTGTTTTTGAATTATATATATGATATAAAATGTCTTCTTTAGTAATTTTTTTTATAATTTTTTCCGATATTTTTATTCTTCCGGATTTAAACATAAACTTAGGTTCTTCTTTTAATTCGTCTAAAAGTTCATTTAAGGCACTTTCAAATACTTCTCCTTTAATCTCACCTTTACCTATCTTTTCAAGTTCTCTAAAAAATAGTTTTAAATCGGCATTTTCAGTACTTACTTTATTAACTAAAGTTAATAATAATGGCTCATGATATAAGCTCTCATTAATTTTTGTTATCTCCCTATAAAACTTTTTTACATAAGTTAATAAAATAAGTGATTTTAAAACTATTTTCTGCTTCTCTTCATCACTATAATCTTCTCTTTCTCTAAATGCTCGAATTTCTTGTTTTAAAACGCCTATATATTTTCCATAACCCGCATTTATATATTTTTCAAGATTAAAATTATAAGCACAGGTTATTTCATCTCTTCGGTCTACAAAAGTAGCTGAAGAATTGAATAAGAATCCATTTCTGGAGAGGATAGAACATATTTGTTGTCTTTTTGCTTCTTCTCTATCTCCTTTGTGAGCTTCGTCTAAAAAAATGAACCATTTTCCATTATCATCATAATTCTTAAAATCAATAATTTTTTCTTTCTGTTCATCATTTAAGTTATCTGAACGGTAGTAAAATACTGTAACTCCAAATAAATTTCTTTGTCTTTTTACTTCCGGATATTCTTTTAATTCCCTTAAATCTATTTTGGTCTCATTGGAATAATTAAATTCATCTGTATGTTTTTTTAATTGTTCTATTAAATCATCTCGGTGAGTTAAAAATAAAATATCGTAAGAGGGGATTTCTTTTCTTTCCATTAATTCTTTTAATACTTGAATTAATTTAATTATAACCAGGGTTTTTCCACTGCCGGTTGCCATCCAAAAACACATACGATTGATAAAATTTTCATAAGGTATTTTATTGTCTTCTTGTTGGTAATATTCAGTAAGAAGATTATAGATATTTCTCTTTCTTTTATCTAACTTTATATCTAATTTTTCTTCTAATCCGTTATCTTTATACCATTTGAAAAATTTGCGTTTCCTTTCCTGATTTATTTCTACTCTTTCATCTTCCTGATAATCAGCAAAATCCTCAAAATATTTCCATAAAATGGTTATTGCATTCTTTACAGCTTTTTGCTGATAATCCCAAAGCTTTTTAGTCTTAGAAAATTTTTCTAAATCAAAGGAATTCCAATTGGCAGGCAAATCACCAAATCTTTTTGACTCTTCAATTATATTTTGTAAAAATACTCTTGCCAAAATAATACCTCTTATTATTTTTTTAATTTTTTATTATATAATTCTTTTCATAGCCATTCGTATATCAACGTTAGAGCAGATTTCACATAATTTTTAACTTCTTCTGTTGAATCTATTTCTTTGTATGGATCATCGATATCGCCATGATGAGGTGGGCTTGAAAAATCACATAAGTTACTTAATTCCTGTAATACTTCTTCTTTGTTGGAATGTTTAAATCTAAAATTTTTATCTACTTTTATTACTTCTCTCAATCTCTCTATCATCGTTCTTAACCAACAATTATCTCCAATACCTTCAAACCATTTAAAATATCGAAATTTCAAGGCGTCTTCTAAGACTAGCCGAATAAGTTCTCTTACCACTTTTATATCTTCCGAAGAAGGGGCACCTTTTTTATCTAAGAAATTTTCTAATTTTGCAATGCGTTTGAAATAGGGATGTTTCATAGTCTCTTCAATATTCCATTCTTCTATTTTTCCATTATAAATTTGTAAAGTTTTTGACCTTATCCCAATTTTCTTTATATTTTTATATAATTCAAAAGTAAAACTATCATTATGTGTTAGCACAATAATTTGTTTTGCCCTACTTGCTAATTCTCTTATATATTCTACGGTCCTTCTTCTTCTATTTCTATCTAAACTAGAAACAGGATCATCAAATATTACTATCTTATCATCAATCTGTTTATATAGACTCACCTTTGCCAAAAAGAAGGCAAAAGCAAGAGCATTTTTATCCCCTTCACCCATAGAACATTTAACTTGTTGTTTCAAATCTATTTCATATTTATTTATAGCAATACCATATTCAAGATAAGGTTCTCTACTTTTTCCCCTATAAACAGATTTTGTATCTGTAATTCTAAAAGGAACCCCAAATTTTTCCAAATGTTGATTTATTTTCTCACCATACTTTTCAATTTTTTGTGAAACTTCTGTGTCGTGCTGTCTTCGTTTTTCCACTACAAGTTTTTTATCATGTTCTATATTTTTAGAAATTTTACTGTACTTATTACAAATTTCCGAAATATCTGATGAAAATCTTTTTCGCTTGATTTTTAATTCCTTTAATTCTTTATCTAACTCATAAAGGTCGAGCTGTTTCTCTTTTAAAATATTTATTTCAGTGTTCCACTTTCTAACCTGTGAATTGTAAGTTTCTATATCAGAATTGAATTCTTGCATAAAAGTAATAAAAGCATCAACATCCTCTGTATCTATAGGTTCTAAAATGTTATTAGACTTATCTTTAAGAAGTTGTGTAATCTTACTGTACTTCACTCTAATATTATTAATTAAGATATCCAAATCTACTTCAAAAATTTTAAGAGATGGTAAATATCTTTTCCAAAATTCAATTAAAGTATCATTTTGCAAAACAATATTTGTCTTCTGGTTTAGCGCTTCTTCAATAGAAAAACAGTTAACTAACTCTAAGTATCCACTTATATTTTGTTTATATTTTTTATATTCTTTATTAAAATATTGTTCATAAGCTTTAATCAGAGATTTTGCTCCCTTAAGTCCTTGTTGACAGAAAGGACATTTTTCGTCTTGAATAGTTTGGGTATAATCCAAACCTCGTTGAAGCCAAGATTCTGCTTCTTTTCCCAAAACCTGACTAAGTTTCTTTTTGTGGTCTTCTACTTTCTTTAAAAATTCTACCGAGATCTCTTTTATTGATCTTTGTAATAATCCTTTTAAAATTTTTAAATCAATTGATAATTCTAAAAACGGAACTTCATTTAATAATTGCTTTTCCATAATAACTTTTCCTGCTTTTGCAATTTTTATTTCCTGTTCCTTATCTTTAATTTTTTTGTTTATATTTTTATCTTCGTCTAAAGCAATGAATTCTTCTATTGTAAAACATTCTCCTGCAATTAATTTTATTAGTTCTTTAAGATTATTTAATTTCTCACGTTCTATTTGTAAGTTTTCCTTAATTTTTTTGATTTCTTCAGCTAAAGTAACTCCTTCTTCTCCAAGGGCAAATTGATGCAATCCTTTTTGATGTTCTGATGATATTTCTAATCCAGTATAGACATTTTCATTTACAAAAAATGTATCAAAAATTTCTACATCTTTTAAGTTCTCATTCCATTTTTTATCTTGGAACTTATAAATTTGTTTTTTCTGTTCTTCTGCATATAATATTTCAACATATGGGTCTTCATTTTTTCCATAAGTTTTTCTTTCAAGAATTAAATTAGAATCATTTGTTAATAAAGACCTAATAATGGAAGTTAATGTGGTCTTGCCCATGCTATTTTCTCCGTAGAATATGTTTACTTTATTAAGAGATACATTGCCTTGTGCAAAGAAATCTTCAAATTTACCCACATTCTTAATCCTGATAATTTTTTTAATCATTGCAACAACCTCTATTTATTTTTTTTGTTGCCACCAGATTAGAGGCTTAATAATTTTATAATTCAAACCTTTGATATTTATTTTCTCTCTATCTTCAAATTCTACATAATCAGAAGTAATTTTTTTAATCCATTTACCGCATAAATTAGAAAGGGTTTCTGGAATATCAATATTTTTGTAAAGTTTGGATAAATCTACCTTTACTTTGTTATTTTTATAATCAATCTCTAAGGCCTCAATCATCTTTGGGTCTCTTATAAATATATATTGATTATAAGGGTCAACATAAGGATTATTGAATAAATCTGAATCTTCGTATTTCACTTTTCTTAAAGTATCTTCATATTGTTCAAGTTCATAGTATTT
>JAUUWR010000024.1 GCA_030588935.1 bacterium
AAATTCTCATTATGATTATGAGCAATGGTAATGCGAATAACTAAAAATATATTAAAAAAAGTCTACAAACCCCGCAGGCCTTGGGTGCATAAAGATAATTTTGGCAGACTTCTAGTAATTGGAGGTGGCAAAAAATATAGCGGCTCTTCAGCATTAAATGCTTTAGCCAGCATGGCTGCATATAAAACCGGAGTTGATATTGTTGAAGTAGCAGCACCAAAAAGGGCTGCGAATATTATTGCATCTTTTTCTCCTGATTTGATTACCTATCCTCTAAGCGGGAACCATATTGGGAAAAGGCACTTAAAAAAGCTGTTTGAACTTTCAAAACATAAAAGAGCATTTGTTATTGGCGGCGGCATGGAAAGAAACAAAAAAACACTCTCTGCTGTAAAAACTTATTTAAAAAAAATAAAAATTTTCGGGGTTATAGATGCAGATGCAATTTATGCCTTAAATAAAGGCAAGGGGATAAATCTGGGTAATTTCGTTATAACTCCTCATGCATATGAATTTTATATTTTAACTGGAGAAAAAACAAGTGAAAATTTAAAGCAAAGAATTAAACAAGTAAGTGAAGCAGCAAGAAAGTTAAATACCACCATTCTTTTAAAGGGCTATGTAGATATAATAAGTAACAAAGAAAAGACAGCAATAAATAGAACAGGCACTCCTTACATGACAAAAGGAGGGACTGGTGATACTCTTGCGGGAATTTTAGGCAGTTTAATTGCACAAGGAAACTCTTTATTTGATTCAGCATGTGCAGCAGCTTATATTAATGGCAAAGCCGCAGAACTCACAGGAAAAAAAACATCTTTAGTCGCAACAGACTTATTAAAAAAGATAGGAGAGGTTGTTGGGTAAAAAGAAAAAAGAGGTTTTGCCTATTTGATGTTTTTGTGTAAGGATGGTTAGGGTTTAGATAAGAGCCTTTCCTCATTTACTTTTTTAATAATTCTTTTATAATATAATACAAACCAAATTCCTCCAATTAAAGTTATTAATGAGAGAAAAATAAACATTGGTTCTTTAATTGATTTAATCCCATTTCCTATATAAGACAAAGCTAAACTTCCGCTAAGATGTCCAATTATCATCATAGGAATAAAGAATTTTGGATTTAAAGACGAAACTCCCGCAAGATAAGAAATTTCATCATCGGGAAATAATGGCAAAAAGTAAGCTAAGAATAATAATAGTTTTCCTTTATCGAAATAATGATCATATTTTTTCATGGTTTCTGGCTTGACAACATGTTTTATAATTTTTCTTCCAAATTTTCTTGCAATATAAAAGGCTATTATTGTTCCAATTACTCTTCCAATCCAATTATAAATAAATCCCTGCCAAGTCCCAAAAATAAATCCTCCAGCAATAGAGATAGTATAGTGGCTAAGGGGTGTTAAGATTACTTGAGTAATTTGAAGAAATATAAATGCAATTGGAGCAAAAATCCCAAAAGAATTAACAAAAGCTCTAATTGATTCTTGATTTGAAAAAAATGCTGAGGGAAAGATATATCCTAAAATTAATAATGCAATTGGAATAATGGTTAATAAATACCAAATTAATTTTATTTTTCTCATAGATTAAATAAAAAATACAAGTTTATAAATATTCATTTATCTTTATTTTGTAATGAACTTTAATGAATTAGGGAAGAAAATCAGAGAATAAAGTTAGTAATCCAATTTAATCCATCACTCCCATCTCGACAATCTTTATAAATCAAAGCAGTCACACACAATCAACACAAAAATGTGGATAAATTGTTAATACAAAAAATCTTTTGATTATAACATTTTACCTACTTGCTCGGCAAGGGGCATTTAAAAATAATTAAATCATTTCAACAATTCCTTCAATTTCTTTTAGGATTTAAAAAACCCTACTACTTTATAAACCGCTATAATTTAATAAAATTAAGTAAAATGGGAAAAAAGGATGAAAAGCCTAATCTGGAGCACTCAAAAATCTGTTTTCTCAGCAATTTTCCTCCAAAAGAGTGCGGAATAGCAACTTTCACAAGAGACTTAGTTTCCACCATGGATAAGAAATGGAATCCAAGATTAAAAAGCAGGGTTATAGCTTTAAATGAAGATACTGATTTTTACAATTATGATAACAGGGTAATTATGCAGCTTAATAAAGACGATATTGAAGACTACATAAACACTGCAAAAAAAATAAATAAATCAAAAAATATAAAATTAGTGTGCATACAGCATGAATTTGGTTTGTTTGGAGGGGAGCATGGTAATTATCTTGTACCTTTTTTAGAAACAATTGAAAAGCCAGTTGTAATTACTTTTCATAGTGTATTACCAAATCCTAATAAAACAAGAAAAAAAATAGTAAAATTTATTTGTTCTAAGGCAGCTGCAATAATAGTGATGGCAAATATAGCAGTTGATATCTTAAATAAAGATTATAGCATAGACAGAGAAAGAATTTATGTTGTTCCTCATGGAATTCCTAATGCCCCTCTAAGTGCAGCTTCTTATTTCAAAAGAAAATTAAGGTTAGATGGAAAAATAGTCTTATCTACTTTTGGCTTGTTAAATAAAGGGAAAGGAATAGAATATATGATTAAAGCTCTTCCTGTTTTAGTTAAAAAATATCCCAACATCATTTATTTAGTCATGGGTGAAACTCACCCTGTTGTAAGAAAAAAAGAAGGTGAAAAATACAGAAATGAGCTTCTAAAACTTGTAGAACAACTTGGATTAAAAAATAATGTCAAGTTTTACAATAAGTATTTAAAACTGCAGGAAATAGTCCAGTACCTTCTTGCAACTGATGTCTATATATGCACTAATTTGGATGAAAACCAGATAGTTTCCGGCACCTTATCCTATGCCTTAGGTTGTGGCAAGGCAATAATTTCTACTCCTTCTTTATATGCAAAAGAAATTTTAGCTGATAATCGGGGCTTTTTAGCCCAGTTTAAAAACCCTGACTCTTTTTCTAAAGCCATAGATAAAGTATTATCTGATGACAAACTAAAAGCGAAAATAGAAAAAAATGCATATTTCTTTGGAAGGACAATGTCCTGGTCTAATGTTGCATCTCGCTACTTAAATATTTTCAATAAAATTGTAAAGCTCAGGGAAGAAACTACTGAAAAATTCCCTATTGTAAAATTAGACCACTTAAAAAATTTAACAGACAATTTTGGCTGCCTTCAATTTGCAAAACTTTCTATCCCAGAGAAAAGTTCAGGCTATACAGTAGATGATAATTCAAGAGCATTGATTGTAGCCATTCTCCACAAAAATCTTTTCAAATCAAAATATTCTTTGGAACTAGCTAAAATTTATTTAAATTTCTTAGAACATACCCAAGGAAAAAATGGACACTTTATAAATAATTTCCAAAATGAAAATGAAATTTCAAATCCATGCAGTGAAGATGCTTTAGGAAGAGCAATTTGGTCTTTAGGCTATACAATTCATAAATCTGATAATCCCGAAATTATAGAAAAAGCAAAAGAATTATTCAATTGCTCTTATAGATTAATTGGGAAATTAATCTCTCCTAGGTCAAAAGCATTTGCAATAGCAGGTCTTTATTATTATAACAAAGTCTGTGAAAACCAAAAAAATATTTCAGAGATAAAAAAATTAGCAGATTCTTTAGTAGAATCATATAAAAAAGAATCATCTGAAAAATGGCAATGGTTTGAAGAGCAATTAAGTTATGCTAATTCTAAAATCATAGAATCACTTTTTTTAGCACACGAACTGACAAAAAATAAAACCTACTTGGAGGTGGCTGAGAAAACCCTTAACTTTTTATCAGGACTTGTTTTTATTGATAATCAATTATCGCCAATAGGGCAAAATGGGTGGTGTAATAGAAATGGCAAAAGAGCTTTTTTTGACCAGCAGCCATTAAACGCCTCTTGTATGGTTCAAACTTTCCTCACAGCATATAAAATAACAAAAAATCCAGCATACTACAAGAAAGCAATTCTTGCATTTAATTGGTTTTTAGGTAAGAATTATTTAAGACAGATGGTTTATGATGAAGTCACTGGGGGTTGTTATGATGGACTTTCAAAAAATGCTCTTAACCTAAATCAAGGAGCAGAATCAACAATCTCTTACTCAACTGCAAGATTAATGTTAGAAGAAGTTAAGAGGGAAAAGAAAACCTTTTCTTAAGAAAAGCTTAAATAAGCTTTCTATTATTTAATTAAATAAAAGTTAGACTTTACAAAACCTTTAATAGAAGGATTTATATACCCTCATCAATTGATACAGTAATGCAAATCACAAAACAAAAAACAGCAACAAAGAATTATTCTGTTAGATATCCAAATTTACAAACTGTTTTAATGGTTGAGAATTTTATCAAAGAGAATAACAGCGAATTCAAGAAAATGGAATTATTTGAGAACCTTCCTAAAAAAATGATGTGGGGAACATTCCAAACAATAATGAGATATTTAGAAGATAATCTTAAAATTATTATTGAGGAGGATGGAGTAATTACTTACATCTGGAATCCAGAGCTTGTTAAAAAATACAGTGGAAGGAAAGATTTAGAATGGCGAGAGTGATTTTTACAGATTTAGAATTAAAAAATGCCTTCAAAAGTTTATCAGATGAAGACCCAATTAAGAAAGCATTAAAAAGAGCTTTTGAAGATATTGAAAATAATTTTAGGATTGGCAGACCTGTAACTAAAGATGTTCATAATAAAAAAGGCATTAAAATGGTTTTAGAAAAATATGGAGTTAATAATTTAAGGATTTATAATTTACCTTCTGCTTGGAGATTGATTTATAGTGTTTCCAGAGACCAAATACAAGTTATCGCAATCATCTTAGACTGGATGCCTCATAAAGAGTATGAAAAGTTATTCAAATGAAACTTAAATAATCTTTCTATATGTTCAATTAAATAAAAGTTTAAATATGTAAGATAAATCTCACCACCATGTTAGAAGACTGGCTTAAAACTTTAGAGAGAGAAAAATAACAAGCAATTGAAAAAATCAAAGCTACTTGCAAGAATGAAGGAATTGTAGATTTAGCAACAAAAGAAGTGAAACTTAATTACATAACTACAAAAGATTTTCTAACAAGAATATCAAAGAGTGGATTTAAAGTGAATAATGATTTGTCACGCATTGATGGAGAGTATGATGATTTTGAAGATTATAGAAGACTATATAATCATATTGAACATCATTTATTTGAAATAAAACAAATTCCAAAGAGAGTAGAAAAGAACAATTTTAAGCCAAAATTAGCAAATTATTATTGAATTTTCTTAAGAAAACCTTAAATAATCTTTCTATATTCTCTAATAAATAAAAGTTTATAAAGTTTAACTAAACTCTTCTTTGTATGACTAAAGAAATTTATCAAGATATTAATTGGGATGAGGTTATTCCTCAATGGAAGGAAGCTCTAGCTAAAAATCCTAATGCAAATACAGGTAATGCTTTTGTGAGAGAACTTCTTCCATTTGTTAGATTAGTTAAACCAAAAGTTTCTAAAACACAAGCTCTATTGGGAGGCTTAACTCTGATTTGTCTTGAGGGCAAACCAAAGAATGAAGATGCAATAATAGATAAGGGTTTAAAGCCATTAATTAAAAGTGGAGTTCTAGAGAATCATGAAATCAACGAATTTAGACTTTGGTTAAAAAATTGTAGTCATACTAGGCCTTCTAAAAAAATCTCTATTGAAGGAATAGAATATGAGTTGATGGTTGATAATTACCCAAGTTCTTATAGAGACCTTATCTTACAAATTAATACTGATGATGAAAGAAAAGGAGAATATCCACGTCATTGTCTAACTACAGGTTGCACAGCACTTGGTAGAGATGGGGATTGCTATAGTAAAGATAAATGCAATTGGGTACCAAATCAACCACGAAAATAAAGAAAAACCTCAAAAACCCCAAAATATTTAAACAACTTTCTTCTTTTCTAATTATGGCAAAAAAAGTGATATGGATTTCAAGTTATCTTCCTCGTTCATGCGGAATAGCATATTATTCTGCACATTATGTAAATGCTTTAAAAAAACATGCAAAAAAAAATAAGAAAAATATTTCTATTAAAATTATAGCTCATACAGATGCAAAGCAGGCAAATTATCCGATAATTGACATAAAAGACAGAAAATGGCATTTTAAAGTTCTTAAAATAATAAAAAAAGAAAAACCAGATATTGTTCATATTCAGCATGAGTATGGTTTATATGAAACAGACAGGGATTGTAACAGAAGAGTTATTGAGTTAATTAAACTAATCAAAAAAGAAAATATCCCTGTTGTTATGACCTACCATAGTATTTATAAAAAATTAATAGGTTGTCATAAAAATTTTGTTAAGGAATCTCTAAAACAATTGAATGCTGGAATTTTTCATTGTGATTATCAAAAACAGGCATTAAAAAATAATATAGGATATATTCCAAAAAATGTTTATGTTCTTCCCCATGGCTCACGAACAGATATAAAATTAAATAAAAAAGAAGCGAGGAAAGATTTTGGTTATACTGAAAAAGATTTAATTGTTGGTTCTGCAGGATTAGCAGATGAAAGAAAAGGATGCAGAACCTTAATAAGACAATGGCCAAAAGTGATAAAAAAATTTCCAAATGCAATTCTCGCTATAGAAATCAAGCCTCATGCAGTAATAGCAACAAGAGCGTATATAAACAAGGTTTTAAAAGAAGTTACAATAAGTCCTGTAAAAGATAATATAGAATTTACTGTTAAGGACTATAGTGAGATAGAATTTTATAAAAGATTAAGAAGTTTTGATATTCTTGTTCTTCCTTACAAAAGTGAAAGCCAGTCTGGTGTTCTTGCCCACGGTTTTTCTGTAGGAGTACCTTCAATTGTGACAGATATTGAGGGATTAGGAGCAGAAATAAGAAACAGCAAAGCAGGAATTGCTGTTAAAAAAAGACAAGATTTTTATAAGGCAATAATAAAACTTCTTGATTCAAAAAGATTAAGGGTTCAATACTCTAAAAATGCATTAAATTATGTCAAGAAAGTTACTGGCTGGAATATAATTGCAAGAAAAACTTTTGAGATTTATGAGGGGTTTTGGTGAAGCTCCTGCTATTTCTTTAAGATTATGATCGATTGATGAGGCTCTTAGATCTCAGAATAAGCGCGTTTTGCAGCATATGCAATTAGAAATCCTATCTTTGCAAAACTTCTGTTATTCTCTGAAGCTATTCTACTAAATATGCTACTCCTCCCCTTCTCGACATAGCATCTACTTTCTTTTCCATAGCAGAATAAGTAGCAAACACTTTGGGATCATTTTCAATCATATGTTGTTCTATTTTTCTTATATATCCCACAAGTTGGCTTGCTTTTTCAGGATAGAAAAATTCTTTTAAAGTTATTGTTTTTCTTGGACCTATCTTAAGAAGTAAACCCTTAAGAGGTTTGCTTTTAGCCATTTTTGTTACAAAAAAAGAATCCATTTAACTTTATAAATTTTGTGATCAAACCCACCCCAACCCCTCAAAATCAAACTTAAAATCAATAACTCTTCCTTTAAACTTCTCCCTCAACTTATTTTTATCACCAAAAAATAAAATACTTCCCCCCCCACCAGAACCGCAAACTTTTGCTCCAATAGCTCCATTTTTCATGCCTATCCTAATTATCTTCTTAATATTTAGAGGAACAATAGAACCATGTAGTTTTTCCCGCTCAGCAGTCTCTTCATTCATCAACTCTGCAAACTTTTCCAAATCTTTTTTCAACAAACTTTTCTTCATTTCATAAGCTATTTTCTTAATCCTCAACAAATTTTTAACATTCTTGCCTTTTTTTAAATTATCAATCATTAGTTTATTTGAAATCCTTGAAAAATGAGGCTTGCCAGTATAAACCAAAACTAAATTATTCTCCAATCTTTTGATAAATTTCCCAGGCAATTTTAATCTTGTTATTTTAGCCTTATCTCTTTTAAATTCCAAAAAATTTATTCCTCCAAGAACAGACGCGTATTGGTCTTGTTTTCCGCCAACCAATCCCATTACCTGTTCTAAATCATAAACCTGCTCAGCTAATTTCAACTTATCCTTAGTATGAGATATTAAAGCCAGCCAGACCAGATTCATAACTCCGCTTGTACCTAATCCAGATGATGTTGGAATATTTCCACTATACCTTAAGCCAACATTCTCATCAGAAGCAACAAGCTCACCAACAACATACCTATTAATTGCTGCATTTAAAACAGCCCCGCCATATTTATCTTTAAATGGAGAAATGTCTGTTGTCCCGCCGCCAAAATCAATTCTTACTGGAGCCTTTACTTTTTTTATGATTTTCATTTTTGCCTCTTTTTTGTACTAAAGATAATCTTTAATAGTTTAAATTATTTTGGGTTTATTTCTTCGCAATTTTCCATAACACTTCAAAATATTTTATAAAAGAATTTGCTAATTGTTTGCTTTTAGTTAATGTTGCAACTAGAGGGTCTGTCCACATAAATGTTACAACATAATCTCCAAATATTGCTATAGTTGATGGGTGTGTGAATTCTGTTGGAAGGAACTTAATCTCATTTAAAGGACTTTTTATTGGTTTTGTTCCTTTTACATATAAAAGTTTAGCGTGAATATCCTTTGTCTTCCTATCCCTCATATACTGTTCAATGTGTATTGGAAATCTTTTGTACCATTCTTCTGAAGCACCAATTGCATATATTGTTTTTTTAACTCTTAAAATAAGAAATAAAATTGACTTAAATCCCTCAGGACCTTCATAGACTTCTATAAAAGGCTTATCTTCTGTTGAAGCTAATTTATTTTTTAATTCAGGGAGAATTGTTTTTGCAATTGTTTCTTTTTCTTTTATAAAATCAATTAATCTATCAGGGTTTGCAAGTTTATAGAATTTTATATTATTTCTTATAGTGTAAGTAATAAGCCCTTTTTTTATTAGTCCATTAAGGGAATCATATATATTTGTCCTGTGTTCTTTTGTTATTTTAGCAATTTCTGTTGCAGTTGTTTCTTTAAAATTAGACAGTGCTATGTAAGCATTCGCTTCTCTTTCTGTTAAACCCAATTTAATTAGTTTATCTTTCATAGTTGTGTATAAATACACAACATAGGTTTATAAGTGTTTCTTATAATAAAATTTTGGGAAAGAGTTCTGATAATATAAGAAAATGGCTAAGAAAAATATAACCTTAGTGCAGCTTAACAATCCTAGAGACATTGCTAAAAAAGGATTGCGTGCTGGCAATAATATCTGGGATGCCCTTGGAATGCAGAGGATAGGTGCTGTACTTAAAGAAAATGATTATAATGTTAATATAATACAACAATATAGGGAACCTGATCAAGAAATTTTTGAAAGATTAGTTAAAACTGCTCCAGATGTAGTTGGATTAAGTACCTGGACATGCACATGGCCTTTAAATTTAGAGTTAGTTAAAAAAATTAGAGATTATAATCAAAAAATACTTATTGTTTCTGGAGGCTATCACACAAGCTCAAATCCAGGTTCAATTTTAGAAGGAGATATAGATTATGGAATAAAAGGAGAAGGAGAACTAAGTTTTCTAAGATTATTAGATAATCTCAATAAAAATAAAGATGTCTCTTCTTTGGATAGTTTAATTCTTAGGAAAGGAAATTCTGTTAAAGTAAATCCAGGAAAGAGATTAAAAAACCTAGATGAACTACCAGATCCTTTAAGAAATCCAGATATGTTAAAAATAACTAAGGTAAAAGTGTTAATGGATCCACCAATTTCTAAACAAAAAGGGGTTGTTATGATAGATTATTCTAGAGGATGTGTTTTTGCTTGTAAATATTGTGATTCTAATCTTGTATGGGGAAAAAATGTGTCTTATAGGTCTCCAAAAAGAGTTGTTGATGAATTAAAAGGACTTAAAAAAGAACATGGAACAAATACAGGTTATTTCCCTGATTTAACATTTAATCTCAATAGAAGAAAGACATTAGAATTATGTGATTTATTGGCTGAAGCAGATTTAGGAATAAAATTTTATGTAACAACCAGGCTTGCTGCACCAAACGGAAAACCATTAGTTGATCAAGAACTATTGAATAGGATGAAACTTGCAGGTATACAAAAATTAGGATGGGGAATTGAAAGTTTTTCTGACAGGACAAAAAAGGATTTCAAAAAAGATATCCCCCTTGAATATATTAAAGGAGTATTTGATATGGTGCATTCACTTGGGTTGTTTAATAGGTGCTTTTTAATGCTTGGACATAAAGATGAATCAAAAGAAACAATAGACCAAACTATAGAGAAATTAAAGTATTTAAAACCAGATGAATTAAGACTCAGTTTTTTAACACCATTTCCAGGAACTCCCTTATGGGAAGAAACAGAAAAAAGTGACTTATTAACAAGAGATCTAAGAAAATTCACAACAAACGAACCAATAATTAGATCTGGATTAAATTGTCAAGAATTAATCAAAGCAAGAGAAAGAATTAATATGGAATATTATAACAGTCAAGAGTATCATATGATGGTCCAAAAAAAATTAAAATCATATCCTGAATTGAGGCCAGCTTATGAAGAATTTCTTAATTTTTTAAAAGAATATGAGGTTTTAAAATAGTTTTGCAAACTACTTCTTAGCGATTTTCCAAAGAAGATTAAATTTACATTAACTAACCAACAAACTCGCACCTAAAATCCCTGGATGTTTAAGTTTAGTCCATCTAATATCTGGTTTATTTGGAATCATAACATATTTTTCTGCTTGTTTTTTAATCATATTTAAAAAAACCTGACCAGCTTCTCTTGCTCCACCACTTAAAATAACAACTTCAGGATCAAAAATATTAATTAAAGAAGCTATTCCTTGACCCAAATACATACTAACCCTATTTAAAATCTTTTTATTTTTTCTATCTCTTTTTTTTAATAAATCTTTTATTAAGAATTTTCTTTTTTTCCATAAATCTTCAAAATATTGTCCATTATCGAGAATAATATGTCCTAACTCCCCACCATAACCTTTTCCTTTATACAATTCCCCATTAATCATAATCCCCCCACCAAGTCCTGTTCCTAAAGTTAAAACAATAAAATTCTTTTTCTTGCAGCCAAATTTTGATTCAGCCAGAGCAACACAATTTGCATCATTTTCTATTCTTGTTTTCTTATGAAATTTGTTTTCAATAACTTTTTTTAAATTAAAATTTCTTAAAGACAAATTTGGAGGATTTTTTATTACCCCTTCCTTTAAAGGACCAACACATGCGATCCCTATCCCTTTTACATCCTTATCCATTAATGATGAAATAGAATCCATTAACTCTTTAATAAGAGAGTTTTTTTCTTTAGGAGTTTTTCTCTTCATATATTTTAGAATTTTATTATTTCTTAAAAGAGCAACTCTTAAATAAGTTCCACCTAAATCAACGGCAATAGTTTTAAGACCTGCCATATTTATCCTCCAATCTAATTTCATCTTTTTCATCAAATTTGCCAAAAGAAATTTCAAGAACCTCTACTTTCTTATTCTTAGATATAAGTCTATGAGGTTGTTTTTTCTTTATTGTTACAACTTCCCCTTTCTCTACTTTCCTCTTTTCTTTTCCTAACTGAACATACCCGTCTGTAAGAAAACACCACATTTCTTTTCTTTTTTTATGATACTGCAAGCTCAACATCTGTTTAGGCTTAACTGTAAGAATCTTAACAGTGCACTTCCTATTAAGAATAAAATGCCTCTCCTTGCCCCACGGTTCTTTTACCTCTTTCATAAACTTAAGAGGTTTTTGATATTTAAAAACTTTTATAAATCATTCTACTCTTTCACTGACATGAAAAATCAGTGTT
>JAUUWR010000040.1 GCA_030588935.1 bacterium
CAAAAAAACATAAGCCTCCTCGTAATCTCTACCCAGAACACCAAGCCTCTCAGGCGAAACAATCCTTTCCTGCTTAGTCAAAAAAGTCATCAAACCAGCAACACCCTGCAACATACTAACCTGCGAAAAATCATAAGAATAATTCCTCTGCTGAACAAAAACAATCCTTGAAACATTCGGAGCTTCAATAAGCAAGTCAAGAGTTCTGCTCATCACCTCAGGATTTTCTGCCAAATTCGGAACAAAAGCAGCCCCCAAATAATTCGCATATATAATCTGGCTCCCCACTTCTCTAACTACCTCATACGAATACAACGGCGTTCCTGGTTTAAATAGCATTTTCCTCTTTTGTTTAAAAATAAAAAGATATCTGCCTATTAAAATTTATTGTATATAAAAAGAATTGTTAATTCATTTCACAGAGTTTGTATAACAGATACCCAAGGGTGCCTGCTTGTAAGATGCCAATTGGTAACATCACTCTTTCTACAAATTTCGCTAGAAAATCTTCTCTTTTCGCAAATTTAGCTCTTTTTTCTGCGTATATTCTAATAGGAAGATTTGGATGTTCTCTTTCTAATTGTTGTATATTTTCTTGGAAAAACTGAGAATCTTCATAGAGTCTTGACCATAATTTATTTCCACCTTCTTCTTGTAGTCTATCTTCTAAATCATCCCATACTTCAGCAGATCCACTTTCTTCTGAAGTTTTACATTTAATTTGATATAATACGTTCATTTTATTTCCCCCTAACTATTTTATTCACAGATTTAACTAAGAATTCAATTCCCCTGTATGGAAATTCAACTAAACTAGTTGCTCGCACCCCTCTATAATTTAATAAATCCCCCATCTTAAAAAGGCCATCCACACCAACGTAGCTACTAGTTAAAACTGTTTTTAATGCTAAATCTCCAATTAATCTTATTTCTTCAGGAGTTCTATTAGCTATTTCTGGGTTTGCAATCATATTTGCATAACTTGTCATTGCTGTAAATCCAAGAAAAGCAACTACCCCCCCAAGAACAAATTTCTCAAAATTCACCACCCCTTCTAAATCATAATAAAGATTTGGAGTTCCAAATATTTTTTCTTTTACCTTTGGTTGGTATTTTCCAGGAATTACTTCTGACAAAACTATGTCTAAACTTCCATTCGCAATATCTTTTAACTTACTTCCCATACAAAATTCAAATTTTACCCCTACTTAATAGTTTGTTGTAAGCATCCTTACAACAATATGAAAACATTTAAATAACAAAAAATCTAAACTAAATCATGCAAACAGAGAAACTTCAGAAAATAGGATTAAATCCAAATGAAATAAAGATTTATTTAGCTTTACTTAGTTTAGGCTCTGCTCAGGCAGGAAAAATAAGCAAAGAAGCTCAGATAAACAGAACAACTACTTATGATTCTATTGAAAGGCTTATAGAAAAGGGGCTTGTAACATATATAATTGAAGCAAACAGAAAAGTTTTCAAACCAGTAGCTCCTAAAAGACTTTTAGATGATTTAAAAGAAAAACAAAAGATTGTTGAAGAAACTCTACCTGAATTAAATGCTTTATTTCGGGGATCTAAAGAAAAAGAAGAATCAGACATTTATAGAGGCAGAAAAGGTATAAGAACTATTTTAAATGATATTCTTAATTACAAAGAATATGTTGCTTTTGGTTCTTCAGGAGGGTTTTTAGATGTAATGAAACATGATTTTAGTATATTTCAAAAAAGAAAAAAACAATTAAAAATAAATGCAAGAGTAATTCTTTCAGAATCTTCCAAAAAGAAACAAGATGTAAAAGAAGCTTTCTCAAAGTTCAAATTTATCTCAGACGAATATTCTTCACCAACTACGACTTTTATTTATAATAATAAAACAGCTATAATTGTTTGGGCTGAAACGCCCATTGCTACATTAATTATAAGTAAAGAAGTAGCTGAATCATATAGAAAACATTTTGAATTAATGTGGAAACTCTCAAAAAATAATATAACAACAATTTTAAACCCTTTATTCTTTAATTAATTATAAAAAGAGGAAAATGGACGAACAATTCCAACCGCAACAAGATCCAATAAATGCCCTTTTATCAGAATTTGGAACAAGGCTAAATGAAACAGAAGAAAAACAAAGACTCATAAAAGACAGGATTTTATTAATTGGAGAAAACTTAATTTCAACCAAAGAAGATTCATTAAAACAAGATTCTGAAATTAAAAAACAAATAAAACAAATAAACTTTGAACTTGATTCATTGAAACAGCTAATAACAAGGATAATTAATGAGGTGCCGAACTTTGCGAGAAAAACTGAACTGGAAATTTTAGAAAGGCAGATGAAAATGTTTCAGCCTCTTGAACCTACAACAATTCATGACGTGAAAAGAATAGTTCAGGAAGAAATTAAAAAACTAAATCAAAAAAATATTAACAAATAAATATTAATAATCTTACAAAAATAAGAGTTCGGTAGATGAGGAGATTAAATTCGCTAAATGAGCTCATCTGTTTAACTTAATAATTTATTAGATTCCAAAAAAATAGAACAAGATTCCAAAAAATTAAATAAAATAAACAACAAAATGGGAAACCTAGAAAAAGTAGTGCAGCTAAAACAACAAGGGCAAACTGATTCGCAGATTATAGGGAATCTAAAACAGCAGGGAGTTTCTCCAAAAGAGATTGAAGAAGTTCTTTCTCAATCACAAATTAAATCTGCATTTAATGAACAGGGCGCCGCTCCTCAACAAGCACCTCCGGCTCTAAAATCCACACAGGAAATTTCTGCACAATCTCCTCCTCAAACAACCCCGCAACTTGCTAAAATAACAGAACCTGCACCAATGCAGCCAAGTATGATGCAATCAGCACCTGAAGCTCTTCCACAAAAAACCCAACAACCTTTGTCATACCCTCAAGCAACTCAAGCAACCCAACAAATGCAAGAACCTCAACCAACTTTCCAACAATCCTCATTACCAATACCTGCACCTTTTCAGGAAGCTCCTGAACCAGGATATCCTCCAGAATATCAATATTCTGAATACCAACCACAGCAAATAGGTGACATTGAAACAATAAACGAAATTGCAGAACAAATACTTGATGAAAAAACCACTCAACTAAAAAAACAAATAACCTCTTTTACAGGGTTCACAGAAGAAGCAACTTCAAATATTGAAAGATTAAACGAAAGATTATTCAAAATCGAGAACACCTTAAATGAACTTCAGGTAGCTATCTTAAGAAAAGTCGGAGATTATGGAAAAGACATTCAGAATATAGCAAAAGAAATGCACTCTACGCAGGATTCATTCTCAAAAATCCTAAATCCACTGACAGACAACATCAGAGAACTTAAAAAAATAACAGGCTCAACAACACCTAAACCAAGCAAACCCAAACCAGAACCAGAACCAAAAAAACCAAAACCAGAGCCAAGCAAACCCAAACCAAAAACAAAATCCCATAAAACAAAATCAAGAAAAAAGAAAACCAAAACAAACACTTAGTTTTGAGGATTACTTGAGGTAATTCAAATAATATTTTTCTAAATTATTAATCTCATAAGGAGTTATTCTCGCTTAATCTTCTCTCTCGTACTATTAACATTTCATATATTTTAGGTGATATAAAACCTAAACAGTCACATCAAGAACATCACCCTTCTTTTTATAATATCTTGGTTTCCCAATAGCATCCAAAACTCTCTCATAAGGTTCTACTGAAACTGCCTGCTCACCAAAATTTAGATTATTCAAATCTCTTAAAACCAAAAATAAAATCAATATCGCAGAAGTAATTGCTCCTGTAAAAACTATTGAAACAATAGAAGTATCTTTAATATAGAATAATGATGCTAATAATAAAACTCCTAAAAACAAGCTTACCAGCCATTCTCCCCAAGAAAGTTTGTCTTTTCCAAACATAACAAGATTTTCCCTTGCTTCAGAATGTTGATTATAAACATTCAAAATATTGGAATAGGTTTCATTCTCTTTATTTGTATCATATTTCACTTCTTTTAATGAATCCCCTAATGCATCAAATTCTTTCTGCGTTTCAGAATATCTCTCCCATGGCAAAGGCATAAACTTCTTAATATAATTATTAATTCTATCTTCTACTCTTTTCAACCATTTTTTATTTTTCTTATTTTGCCCTAATATCTCTGCAAAAAAATAAAAAGTTGATAAACAACTTGAATCTGTTCCAGCATTATCCCTTATTCCTTGATATCTTGTGTATAGGTCTGCAATAAAAAAACCAACAATTATACCAAAGAGAATTCCAATAAAAGTTATTGAGGTTTGAACCATTGGATTATCCTCAACACCTGGGAAAAAATAAGCAGCTGCAAAAGACAGAATAATTGCCAAGAACAATAAATGTTTTGTTTTGATTTTCAACTTAGGCACTCTTATTTTTACCTTCGGCTTCTTCATCTTTATCCTCTTTTTCATAAAAACTAAAAACAAATCTTATTTATATATTTTGTCTTTTAAAAGAATGTCTATATCTTATAAAAATTTAAGTTATATGGATGAGTTTAATTAAGCTACTCAAAAAAGAAAGTAATATTTTTGTGAGATGTTAGCATCTATATGTATATCTTATAAGAAAATTAGAACCCTACTTCCTCGTAACAACCCACGCAACAACCCCAGCAATTACCAACAGCAAAATACTCCCAACTGCTCCCCCATCTAAATAACCTTTTATTTGTTCTAACAAGCTTGTCCCTTCTCCAGAAGCCACAATCAAATCAGGATGAAAAACAGGATTAAAAACTTTTACTGCAGCAATTAAAAAGATGACTATTAAAACTCCGACGACAACCCATGCAAAAGCAGGAGTCATAATTTTATCCAGACTTTTGGTAGATAAACCTGCAACTAATAGCACCAAGAGTACAACAACAAACAGCACAATAAACCACGGAATAATGGTCTGCACATATAATTCCAAAGAAGAAAAACTCATAAAAACAATAGCCATAATAAAACTAATTAAAACCAAAAGAAACTTGCTCTCCCCTAAAATTTTTGTTTTTAATAAAATCAAATAAACAATCAGAGTAACAAACAAAAAACTAAATACAGGCATAAAAAAATTCAATCCAGATATGTCTATTGCCATTTTGTTTTAATTTTATTTATTCTTTTTTATTTAATTTATTTGCTTATTTTATTTTCTTATATCTTAATAAATAACCAAGCTTCACATATGAACAGCTTAATCTTCTCCTCATCCCCTAAATATTTTTCATAATTTATTAATTTTTATTATGAGTTTCCTTAGGTTATTTTGTTTGCTTAATCTTCTCCCTCATCCCATAAATATTTTATTAAGTTATTAGTTTATTAATATGTAATGTTTTTTAATTTTGATTTGGTTCTTTATCCCTCATCAACATAAACTTTTTTCTTTTTCTTCTTTGATGTTTCTCCGGTCTGTCCTTTTGCTATAAGCCAAACCACTAATCCAACAATAACTAAAAAAAGTAAAATTCCACGCCAATCAGCCCACCGATAATTTAATCCCCCTATCCATGCAACATCAGATAATGCAGTTAACAAAACAACTAAAAAAACAATTATTCCAATAATAAACCAAACCCAACCATGCCAACCTTTCTCACTACTTATCAAACCCATTAAAATCAATGCAACTAATAAAATACCAATACCCATCCCAGCATAAGGAAAAATTGTTGCGAAAAAGTTTGCAACATAATCAAATTGTAAAGACAATAAACCAGCAGCAAGAGCAATTGTTGCCTGGACACCCTTGTTCCCGCCTAAAAGCTGCGTCTTATTTAAAATCCCAAAAATAACTGCAAAAATAATTAAAAAAGGCAGAACATAAGCAAACACCCCCATATCAGCCCAGGAATTCAAAACACTAGTTAATGTATTTTCATAAGTCACAAATCCATCAATCAATCCCATATTATTTTAACCTCTTTCAAACTTATATACCTTTCGTTAAAGAGATTTAAATATGTTTCTATGAAAAAATAAGCTGTGCTTCCTATAGACCTATGTTCTGCTATAAAACAACCCGTTTACACAAACTTGGGAAGCTTCGCTAACCCAAGTCTCTCTTATTAACCAATATCTCATAAATATTTCTCGCTCTGTAGATGAGTAGCTTAGAAAATAATTACAGATATTGAGGATAAAGAAATTCAGGTTAGGCTTGCCTTCCTGAATTTCATAAAATTAATTTTTAGTTGGAATGGTAATAAATGTTTATAAGAAACACTATAAAAAATCATCAGCCACTTTTATCCTTATCCTTAGTCGCAACAACAGAAACCACTGCCCCTGCAATTATCACAATTAACAAAACATTAATCCAAACTTGTGCTGCTCCCTGCCTGTTAAACATAAAATTATAAACAGGACTCCAATATCCTGAAATAATTAAAATAGCAGTGATTAAAGCAAGTCCTAAAATAATTCCTAATGAAATTTTTACTCCCTTATGCAAAACATCCCCCTCTTTTTTACCCATAACAAACCCATACAACAGCATAAAAACCAATAAAATAACTGCTGAAACAGCTAAAAAAGGCATTAATTGAACAATAATCTCTCTTGCAAAAGGAAAAGCAATTAAAATCAAACCCACGATCAAACCTATAATTGCATTAATCTGTTTCTTGCCATCGCCCAATAACTGTGTCTTTTGCAAAATAGCAAAAATCAAGGTAAAAACTAATACAAATGGCAAAATATATTCTGTAAAAAGTGGCGATATAAAAATTGGTTCAACCATTTTATTTCAGTTCTTTTCTCAATACCTCTCTTTTATTTATTTTATCTGGAACTCTATAAATATTAAGCTTTGGAAAGGGCTCACTTAACCTTCTCAGAGAGCATTTAATCCTATCTCCCTTAAAGCCTTATATTTCATATTATTAGTGATATATTAAACCACAGACACAGCAGCTTCATCAACCTCAGAAACTCTTTCCTCAGATAAATCCACTGTTTCTTCAACAGTTTCATCACCTTCATCTAACGGCAAATTTGCTCTGCTTACAATAATAATATCTCCAACAGCTTTCACAAACTGATGCGGGATTATAACTCCTCTTGCACCGCCTAAAAAATTACCCATTGAACTGGCAATTCTTATTCTCCAGCTGTCAATCTTATTCTCAATTAAATTAGCTTCCTCAATCTCTCCAAAATAATCCCCTGTATCAGTATAAACCTTACGCCCAATTACCTCTGTTACCTTTTTTATCTTTAACATATGTGAGAAAACTGAAATTACTTTAAATAGTTTTCTGTGACAGAAAAGTATGGATGAAAAAAACAAAATCTTCCCTTATTTTCATTAAAAATACTATAAAATAACATCATCCCCCAAACCTTCTCTTTCTCTCTTTAAATTCCTGTATGCACCTCATTAAATCCTCTTTCTCAAACTCTGGCCACATTTTATTAAGAAAAATCCATTCAGCATAAACAGACTGCCAAGGCAAAAAATTACTCGTCCTTTTTTCCCCGCCTGTCCTTATTATCAAATCTGGTTCACTCTCAAGCCATAAATTTTTCTTTAAATTTTCCTCATTAACCTCCTCTCCACTTTCAACCAATTTCTTCACTGCATCAATAATCTCTTGTCTTCCACCATAACCTAGGGCAAAATTAATAACATAATCAGAATAATCTTTTGTGATCTCCTCTAATTCATTTACAATCCTCTGGAACTCTAAATCAAACAACCTTGTCCTGCCAATAAATTTTATTTTTATCCTATCTTCATGGACTCTCTTATTATCCTTAAGCCTAGAAAATTCTTTCTTAAAAAGTTTCATTAAAAAATCAAATTCTTTTTTAGGTCTGTTAAAATTTTCCAAAGAAAAACAATACAAGGTTATTTCTCTCACCCCCAAACCTTTCAGCCATTCTAAAAGGTTTTCTATCTTTTCTGCTCCAAGCTCATGCCCTTTCCAAGGTTCCAACATCAACCTTTTTGCAAACCTTCTGTTGCCGTCAAGAATAATTCCTATATGTCTTAATTCTTCTTCCTGCACCATATGCATATTTTGTTTCATTTATATCTAATCTTAATGGGTTTTTTAAATTTTAGGGTTTTTAAATATCCAATATATTTCCTACAAAAATACGTCCTAACTTAAACAACCTATTTACAAATAACTTAGAAAGCTTCGCTAATCTAAGTCTCTTTTTTATCAATATCTCATAAATATTAAAAGCTTTGAAGAGGAGTAACAATGTGATACACCTCTAAACCCTGCAAGTTTCACCATTCAATTAAATTTATATAAACAAAATTCCATATAATAGGAAGATTCCAAAAAGAAACTTTGGTGTCTTTTTGACATGATTAACAAAAAAGAAATAGTCTGGATAATAATTGCAATCCTAATTATGGGTTTTGTAATTGAAATCACCCCAGAACTAAGTCTTTCTCTTTATGGTATCTTATTCGCAGCCATAATAATACTAACAAATGTTTTTGCCAAAAAAATTGCCTCGCCTTTTTACAATATAAAAATAACACACAAAATCTGGGAATTTAAAAGATGGGGCTGGTACAAAAGGTCTGAATTTAAAAAACCAATTCCAACAGGATTGATTCTTCCTTTTTTCTTATCAATACTCTCTCTTGGATTAATAAAACCATTCACCTTGCTCCAATTTGACACCCAAAATCTCCCAAAAAAAAGAGTCCTTAAAAAAAGAGGAGCATACAAATATTCTGAAATAAATGAATCAGACTTGGCATTCACAGCAGCATGGGGTTTCTGGGCTTTAATTCTTTTAGCAATAATTGGTTATTTAATTCATCAACCAGAATTAACAAAATACTCAATTTATTATGGGATATGGAATTTAATTCCAATCAGCAATCTCGACGGAATAAAACTCTTTTTTGGGAGTTTGATTAATTGGATTTTGTTGGTGATTGTTTATGTTGTTGGGTTGGTGGCAGTCTTATTATAACATAAATTGGGAGGTGAATATGGGAAATATCTTGAGGATCCTCAAATTTATGTTGTTTTTCCAACTGTGCCATATAGTTTGCTGCAGCCTCACCATATCGCATTCTATATAAGTCAATAGAGTTCACCATCATTAATTTATCCTAACTAATTATTTAAATACTAATAATATCCAAAATATATATCAAACATGCCCAACAAAACTCTCACAAAAATAAAACCCCGAAAATACCAGCAGGAAATTTATGAAACCTGCAAAGATAAAAACTGCCTTGTGGTTCTGCCGACAGGAATCGGAAAAACACTAATTGCCTTAATGTTAGCAATCCACAGGCAAAAAGCAGTTCCAGGAACTAAAACACTTTTCCTTGCACCAACAAAACCTCTCGCAACTCAACATCTAAACTACTTTCAAAAATTTCTTCCCCAACTTTTTTCCCTGCTCACCCTTTTCACCGTAAAAATTCATGCAAAAAAAAGAACACAACTCT
>JAUUWR010000020.1 GCA_030588935.1 bacterium
ATAATTTATAATTATCAAGGTATGCCATTGTTGCTGGATGTAATAACAATATGCTTGGAATGCCCTTTTTTTCGTTTTCATCAATTCTTTTTTTAAGGATTTCAAACAATTCTTCTGGTTTAATCCTGCTTTTGACACAACTTGAGAACGGATTTCTATTTTCTGGCTTTAAGGGTCCATAAGCAATAGTATTTTGGTCGACAGGAATATTTATTGGCATATGCACAATACTACTTGATTTAAAAGGTTTTTGTTCCCCTAATAAATCTGAGACATATTTAACCCCGGCCTTTTTTAAAAATTTAAAAGTTTTATTATTTGAACCAAATGCGTGAGTTCTCCACGAATTCATCTTTAATCCAAATTTTTTAAAAGCTTTTTTAGTTTTTTTAATATCTCTTTTTTGATACCAAGCAGGACCATAGATACACCCCCAAATTTTTCTATATAAATAACTTTTAATTATATTCATTCCTCCAAAGTTATTATATGTATGTCCTCCAAGTTCAACATCATATTCTAATAATTTTTTAACATTTTCTGTTTCTTTGTCTAAACAGATTCCATTTATAAAAATAGTGCATGATAAATTATATTTTTTTAAAATTTCTAAATACTTTTTAGAGGCGACAATATTTGAACCAATTCCTTTTTGCTCCCAATCATACATGTTTTTAGAATGAACATCTCCTGTTATAAATATCATAAATTAAATCACAAAAAAAGGTATTTAAACCTATCTTGTTATAGTTTTTTTTAGACCTACTTCTAAAGAAGTTTTTGGATGCCATCCAATCAGCTTTTTTGCTTTATTAATATCTGCATAAATACAATCTTTATTTTTTGAATTGTCTAAAAATTCAATTTCTTTTCCTTTAACAATTTTTTTAGCTACTTCTTTAACACTGTAGCTTTTTCCATAAGCTATATTTAAAATTTGAAAGGAATTTAAATCCAAACTCCTTTCAATTGCTTCTACCAAATCATCAATATAGAGATAATCTCTTTTTGAAAAAGAATCTCTTAAAATAATTTTTTCTTTTCCTAATTGAGAAATTATATCTGGTATTAGAAATCCTTTTTTTTGTCCAGGACCATATACATTAAAAAATCTTAAAATAACACTTTGTAAATTAAATTTTTTATTGTAAAATTCACAGAGTTTTTCTCCCATTAATTTTGTTAATCCATAAAATGACAAGGGATTTTTTACAAATTCCTCTTTAATTGGTGATTTTGAATCCCCATAAACTGCAGAACTTGATGCAAAGATCAGTTTAGCTTTTTTTTCTTTACAAAATTCTAAAATATTTTTTGTTCCATTAACATTCACATAAAGCATTTTTTCAGGATTTTTAGACCTTATTAAAGCTGCTAAATGGATTACATAATCTACACTTAATTTTTCAAGATTTTTGAGATTATTTATATCTTGCCCATTTTTTTTATCAAAATTGATAATTTCATATCGAGTTTCTAGACTTTCTTGTAATTTTTTCCCGATGAAACCCTCTCCTCCAGCAATAATTATTTTTTCCATATTTCCTTTTCTCTCCAATAATTTAATATATCTTTCATATTTACAAATGTTTTGTTTTAAACCTTTTCACGCCACCATTGGAGAATGTCTTCTAATGTTTTTTCTAATGTAATCTTTGGTTTCCATCCAGTAATTTTCACAAATTTATCAACACAAGGAATTGACAATATTACATCTGAAGGTCTTAATAAATTTTGGTCTACTTTTATTTGTATCTTATCTTTCATGTTTGAAATTTCTAAAAGTATATCAAGCATTTCGCCAATTTTTATTGTCCTGTTCCCCCCAATATTATATACTTCTCCTGGGGGGCATTTCTTCACTAATAAATAATATGCTTTCACAACATCTCTAACATCTGTAAAAGTCCTTACAGAATTTAAATCCCCTACTTTCAAAATAGGTTTTTGTAATTCTTTTTCTATTTTTGCGATTTGTTTAGCAAAAACCGAAACAACACCCACTTCTCTTCCCCGGGGTCCTATATGTATAAATGTTCTTGTTCTTAAAGTTTTTAATCCATAAGAAAGAAAGTATTGCAATCCAACCATATCTTCCCCAATTTTTCCAATAGCATAGGGAGAAGTAGGTCTAAAAGGATTTGTTTCTTTAATTGGAATTTCATTTTCTTTAATCCGCCCATATACTTCTGAGGACGAACAAATATGCATGATTGGATTCATCTTTAATTTTCTTACTGCTTCAAGTAAATGAACTGTACTAAGGATATTTGTTTGAATAGTATAGCTTGGTTCATCAAAACTCTTTTTAACATCAGACTGTGCTGCAAGGTGGTAAATAATATCCGGATTAACTTTTTCAATGCAATTCATAACAGAGTTTGAATCCAATAAATCACAATTAACTAAATTTATTTTATTTTCAATATGTTTAATATTGTTTTTTGGACTTCTCCATCTATATGTGCCATAAATTTCTTCTCCTCTGTCTAAAAGCAAATCCGCTAAATGACTCCCAACAAATCCTGTTATTCCAGTAATTAAAGATTTTCCCATTTTATTTTTTATTTACCAATTCCGATTGAGCTTTTTGATAATCCGTTAATCTCCCAATATCCGTCCATTTTCCAGTATGTAAAAATCTCAAAACTTTTCCATTTTTTTCAAGAACTTTTTTTACTAAATTAGGCATATTATAAAATTTATTTTTTGGGATATATTTTAATACAGAAGGATTTAAAATATAAATTCCTGCAACTATCTGGGGGCATAAGGTAGGCTTTTCTTCAATCATTTCAATTCTATGCTCCTTAGATTTAACAACCCCATAAAGAATAGGTACTTTTATTTTTTTTGTTACAACAGTAATATCTGACTCCTTTTCTAAGTGAAATTTAGATAGAGCATTAAAATCAATATCAGTAAGAATATCTCCATTTATAACAAGAAAATCTTTAGTTAGTTGTTGTTCAAGATTTTTTAATGGGCCTGCTGTTCCTAAAGGGTTAGTTTCTTCATAATAAGAAATGTTCAAACCTAAATTTGAGCCATCACTAAAAAAAGTCTTAATATAATTTGATCTATAACCTACTGTTAATACTATATCCTTAAATCCCTGAGATTTTAATCTTTCAAGTAGAATTTCTAAAATAGCTTTGTCTCCAACAGGCAATAATGGTTTTGGAAGTACATATGTATAAGGTCTTAACCTCTTCCCTTCCCCTCCTGCTAATATAACCGTCTTCATTTTAAAGATTATATTCTCCAGGATGAAATTTATCTATATTTGCTCTGATATATTCAACAACCTTTTCCAAACCCTCTTTAAGGCTTGTTTTTGGTTGCCATCCTAATAATTCTTTAGCTTTAGAATTATCACATAATAAAAGCCAGACCTCACTACTTTCTGGTCTTACTCTCTCTTTTTTTAACTCAACTCTAGATTCTAAATCTTTTCCAAGTACCTCTCCAATTGTTTTCATAAGATCTCTTATAGAAACTGCAGTTCTACTACCGATATTAATTATTTCACCAACAGAATTATCACATTTGGCTGTTTTAATAAAAGCATCTACAGTATCTTCAATATAAGTAAAATCTCTTTTTGGTTCTAGAGATCCCAGGTTTATTTTTCCTCCAGCTATTGCTTGGGAAATTATTGTTGGTATAACTGCTCTATCTGATTGTCTGGGACCATATGTATTAAAGGGTCTTATTATTGTTACAGGTAGTTTGTAAGAAAGATAAAAGCTTCTTGCAATCAGATCTGCAGAAGCTTTTGATGCAGCATAAGGAGATTGCGCCTTTATCGGATGTTTTTCATCTATTGGTTTGTATTCTGCAGTCCCATATACTTCTGAGGTAGAAGTTGTAATAATCTTCTCAGTTCCGTGTTCACAGGCAGCTTGCAGAAAATTTAAAGTGCCTAGAATATTTGTTTGGATATGGTCTCTCGGAGCCACATACGAATGTGGAATTGAGATGCGTGCCCCTAAATGAAAAATAAAATCCATCCCTTTTGTAACTTCTTTAACTGAATCTGGATATTTAAAATCTCTATCTACAATTTCTATTTGCATTCTAATCTTTTTTGAAACTTCTTCAAGTTTTCCAAAATAATTTCTTGAATTGTAATTAACCAAAGCACGAACTTGTGCTCCTTCTTTTACTAATCTTTCTGTTAAATGGCTCCCAATAAAACCTCCCGCCCCAGTTACCAAAACTCTTTTTCCTTTTAATTCCATTTCATTTAAAAAAAAAGCAGTTATTTAAGGATTGCTGTTCCAAAAAATATATAAATCTATATTATAAGTAAATAATATGATTAAAAAAATATGTTTTTTTACAACGCATTTCGCTCATTCCAGACAAAGATTACTTGAATATTATGAAAAAATTTTGCCTAAGGATGTTGAAATTTTTTTATTTTGTCAAGAAAATATAAAAAACGAGTTTAAATTAAAAAGGATAAAGAAAATAAGTTATAACTGCAGCAAACCTTATGTTTTTCTTAAATTGAGAAAGTTCTGTAAAAAAAATAATATTGATGTATTAACAAATGTTTCAGGAGGGTCTTCAGTAGGATTTACTCTAATTTTAACAACAATTTTCACAAAAACAAAAAATCTATTTTATGGCCATGGAAATCCTAAATTTAAAGCAATTTTTACTCAATTCTTTCTTCAACTTTTTTTAAATAGAATATTATATTGTTCACCAGATATAGTTAGGAAGGCAAAAAAAGCTCTTTTTTTAAGTAAAAATAAACTTTTTCCTTTAGAAGTTTTAGTAGATACAGATTTTTTTAAACCCAAAAATAAAAAACTATGTAGGAAAAAATTAGGTTTAAATCAAAAAGATAAAATAATCCTTCATGTTTCAAGAATACATCCTAGTAAGGGCTCTGAATATCTTCTTGAGCTTATAAAAAGAAATCCAAACAAAAAATTTATTTTAGTTGGGGAATTAATGGATGAAAACTATAAAAAACGAGAATTAAAAAATGTCATTTTTATTTCAAAAACAACCAAGGAGAAATTAAAAGAATATTATTGTGCTGCAGATTTATTTATTTTTTTAAGTCAAAGGGAAGGATATGGTTTACCTCCAAGAGAAGCAATGGCTTGTGGTACTCCTGCAATTGTTTCAGATATTCTTGCAGTAAGATTAATACAAAAAGCAATAAAAGTTCCTTTTGATATGGAGATTGCACAAAAAGAAATAGATAATTTTTTCGAACTTTCAGAAAAACAAAGAAAAAAACTCTCTCAAAAATCAAAAGAGTGTATTCTAAATGATTTCCCACAAGAAAAGATAAAAAAAGACCATCTAAAATATTTTTTAGATTTTTGATAGAAATTCAAAGACTGCCTTTCTCTTTTTTAACATGTGTCTTGATTTTCTTAAATAAAACACTTTTCATTTTATTTGGAAACTTAAATATCCTAGATTCGTTCAAACCATATAAAATCTCGGTATGCTATAATATTTCTTTTATTTTTTTACATTTAAATATTTAGATGATTATATATTTAAATAAAAAGACAGGAAATTTAGGTTATAACTTTTCCTTTCATATCTTCTGGAATCTGGATGTCCAATTTATTTAAAATTGTGGGAGCAATATCAAGGATATCAACTTCATCTAAATCTCCTTTTTTATTACAGCAATTCATTATAAAAATCCCTTGTCGAGAGTGCCCTGCATCATCACTCCATAACGCGGTGCTTGGGGACCAAAGAGTAGGATTTCCGATTTTAGAGGGGTTGCAGCCATATTGTAAATCATCAAAATAAATAATCATATCTGGAGTAATTTCTCTACACTTCCCATCAAAATCTCTGCCTTTCTTAAAGATTTTTGTATTTAGTATTTTGTCATCCTCTCCCGGAATTTTTTTTATTTTTTGTTCTAGTTCATTAAGTAAATTATTATAGTCTTTGAGGTCAACAATTCCTGATTTTTCTCTTCCTTTTAAATTAATAAAAATTTGTCCTTCTAAAACCCCATTTATAAAAACTTTTGTTTTTGTCCAATCTATCATATAAGTTTCAAGTTTGCATGGCTTATTGATCTTTAATTCTTCTTTTAATACTAAATAGCCTTCTTTAATAAGCCAGTCACTTAAATTTACTCTGTTATGCATTCGATTTATCCCATGATCTGAAAGAACTATGATTAAGGTATCTTTTGGGAGCAAGGCAATTAATTTTCCTAACTTTCTATCAATAAATTTGTAATATTCTTTTAAGATATTTTTAAATTTTGAATTTGGTTCATATTTTCTATGTTGAGGATCACAATATCTCCAAAAATTATGATTCATTTTATCAGTTTCGCCCAGCACTCCAAAAAATAAATCCCATTTTTTATTTTTAATGAGATGGTTCATTAATTTAAAATGCATCTGCGTTGTTTTGTAACATCTTTTTAATAATTTTTCTTTTGATAAATCTCTAGGATTCTTTGTTTCGATTAGAAATGGCCCCCCAAAAAGGGATCCAATTTCTTGTTTTAATTCCTTAGGTTGTGTATATTCTTTGTTAGTTCCGGGAGTAAGAAATCCAGTAACCATTATTCCATCAAAAGATTTAATAGGCCAAGTTAATGGGATAAGACAGATAATTGATTTTTTATTTTTTTCCGAAACAATTTGCCAAATACTTTTTTCTTTCACATTTTTATAAGTAGTTAGACTTGAAAACTCATAAGAATCTCTTTTTCTATATAAACATTCAAAGATTCCATGCTCTGAAGGATTTTTTCCAGTGGTTATAGAAGTCCAAGCAACAATAGATAAAGGAGGGATACAACTATTTAATTTTGCATAGCATCCTTGTTGCATTATTTTTCTAATAGTGGGTAATTCATCAATCCATTCTCCAAAAACTTTCTCCGGCATTGCTCCATCAATTCCAAAAACAAAAACTTTTTTTAAATTATTCATTTTTAGTAAATATTTTTTAATATTTTTTTTAAATTTTTTTTAGTTAATAATCTTGGGTTATTTTTAACTCTTTGTGGATTAAATCCTTTTTTAATTATAATATTAATATTCCCCTCTTTTAAACTTAATTGTGATAATTTTATTTCAAGACCAATCTTCTGCATCAAGTTCTGTATTTTATTTTTTGCTTCGTAAGAATTGTTTTCTCCGATTAAATTCGTTAATTCATTAATAGTTTTCTTAACATATTTTACCCCTCTTTTATCTAAACAATCCCCTTTATTTATTTTAGAATTATAAATAAGTATTTCTCCTAAAGTTAAGCTTGCTGCATGACCATGCAGAATTCCAAAATAAGAAGTAATAGGATATGAAATTGAATGGCAGGCTGTTGTTTTTGTTATGTTTATAGCTTTCCCTGCCAAATTCGCAGCTCGCATCACATTTTTCTTTGGATCTTTATCAAGATTGTTTACTGCTTGTTCTAAATTATTCATTAATAAGTTGATAGCTTGCCTTGAAAATTCTTGAGATTTTGGTGTTGAGTTTATACTCCAATAAGATTCTACTGCTTGACCAAGAGCATCTATTCCAGTGGATGCTGCTATATTTTTTGGTAAAGACATTGTAAATTGAGGGTCACATATAGTGTAATTGGGCAAGGTTAAATTTGGATCACCTTTAGATTGTTTTTCTTTTCCAATATAATAAACAATAAAATGAGTTGCTTCACTTCCGCTTCCTGCTGTTGTTGGTATTGCAACTAAAGGTAATTTTCTTTCTGGAGATTTTTCTAAAGAAAATAATTTAATTGCTTTTGCAACATCTATTGGGCTTCCCCCTCCAACAGCGACGATTGTATCATAGTTTTGCTGATTAAATAAATTTAATCCTGTTTGTATCTGTTCTATTTTTGGATTTGGAGTAAAATCAGAAAATCTTGTATAATCTATTCCTATTTCTTGAAAAATTCTTTCTACTCCTTTTTTTGCTCCAGATAGTACATAAGATCTTTTTCCTGTAACTAAAAAAATATTTTTTGATTTTTCTTTTTTTAAAATATCCCAAAGATTTATTATACTATTAAAACCAAAATACTCTCTTTGTTTCATTTTTTTAAGAATTCCATAAAAGCTTTTTTATTTTCAATAGGAGTAGTTGTAGGCCTTCCTAAGTCTTTTCTTGCTCCTTTATTAACTTTAATGATTATCATTTTTGGGCCTTCTGAAAAGTTTTTTATTATCTTTTCTAAATCTTTTTTTGTTTCAATATATTCTGCATCTTTATAGCCACATGATAGGGCTATTTTTTTAAAATCAATTGAGGGAGAAACAGTTGGTTGTCCTCCTGTTGAATCATAAGAGGAATTATCAAAAACTATATGGTAAAAGTTTTTTGGATTATAATGACCAATTGTAGCTAGAGTTCCCATTTGCATTAAAACAGCTCCATCTCCATCAAAAACAAATACATTTTTTTTTGGTTTTTGTAAAGCAATTCCCAATGCTATAGAAGCAGAACAACCCATGATTCCAACAGTATAGAAATCTCTTGGTTTTTCACTTCTCGCAACCCTATATTCAAATAATTCTCTTGAGGTTTTTCCTGTTGTTGAAACAAGTACTTCATCACCATTTAAATTATCAACAATGGTTTTAATTGCATCTTCTCTTGACATCCCATAATTTGTTTTAATAGATTTTTTTGCTACATATTCTTCTAAAGTTCCTTTTTTTATTATTAATGCTGCAGGGGATGAATTTTGTTCTGCTAATTGTTTTACTTCTCTTATAGTTGTTTCTGCTTCTTTTATGTTATCTGGAAGAATTTTATAAGGTATTTCTAAACAATCTAATAAGGGAATCATTACTCTTCCCATCATTTTATGTTGTGGTTCATCTTTTTTTTCAGGCTCCCCCCTCCACCCAATCATAAATAAAACAGGAATAGAATAAACATCTCCTGAACACAGAGAAGTAACAGGATTAACAACTTTTCCAAGTCCAGAATTTTGCATATAAACAGCCCCTATTTGTTTTGTTGCTAAATGATAACCTGAAGCAATTGCAGTTGCCTCACACTCATTAACAGCAATTATGTTTTTAAAACCAGGAGGATTGTCTGCCAGATATTTCATCCAGTCTTTAAAAGTAGAATCAGGAACTCCTGTAAAAAAAGTTAATTCATTTTCTTTAAATACTTTAGCTAATTCTTCACATTTTATCATTTTAAGTCCTCCATAATCCTGGGAAACTTCGATATTCATCTCCTTTTTTTTGTAATAAATCTTTTATAATTATAAAATAAGTTTCAATTCTCTGTTTTCCTCCTTTTTCCATTAATGCATACCCTAAAGCAGTGGCATTTTCCCCTGCATTAATTTTATTTCGGTAATATCTATTTTCTATATCTTCATTTCTAGTATAGAAATCTTGTTCAAATGTATTTAAATTAAAAGAAGGTTTTCCATTATCAAGATAGTCACTAACTGTCAAGGTTATTAGAGGAAGATTGTCTTTTCCCTGCAAAAATAAAACAAAGTCTTTTTTAATCTTTTCGAAGAAAAAAGGACTTTCAGAGTCGTTTAAAGTTTTTGTCCAGTCCTTATATAAACTAACTTCCTTAAACCCTTTTCCTTGCTTTATCATTTCCAATAATTCAAAATAAGCACAGTGCATGGCAACATGTTTTGCAATATCTTTTAATTTTAAATGCCTTGCTTGAAAGTACCATGTTAGTTCTTTATCATGTTGCTTGAATTTATCATCATGTCTCGAATATATTGCTGATAAATCATGAACTAAACCCCATGTTTCAGCTAATTTTGGAGAAGGCAGATTTAAATCTGGATATTTTGATCCAAGTTCTTCAACAAGCTGTTTAAATATTTGGGAAGTATTTAAAATATGTGCAAAATATCTTTCTTTCATTCCTATTTGAGAATCAGGATATTCTACCATTTCTTTAATATCCTCTTTTTTTAAAGAGAAGGGATCATCTCTAAGTATTATTAAAACATTAAGAGTTTTTTTAACTAAATCAGAAGCATTTGGGCTTGGATGCCAACTCATCAACGCAGGAGATATTAAAAAAGGTTCTAAAAAATTTTCTTTGAATTTATCCATTTTATTTAAATTAATAGATTAATTTATATGTTTTTATGTTATGTATTATTACTTTTATTTTTTGGGTTTCCCCCAGTAATCAAATTTAATGTTTCTTTTATTGATAAACAAACTTCTTCTACTTCATATGCTCTCTCATTTAATAAAATTGTTTCTGCTGTTTTTTTCATTGCAGGATATGCACTTCTTAATAAATGATTTGCATAGATTACAATATTTATTCCAGAGTCTTTTAATTGATTTTCAGTAATGTGATTATAAGTTGTTGGAACTGCTACTAAAGGAACTTTATTTTCAATTTTTGAATATTCTCTACAAAATTTAAAAAATTCTTCTGGTTCTTTTTCTTTACTATGAATCATTATAGCATCTGCTCCAGCTTCTATATACGCCTTTGCTCTGATAAGAGCATCATAAACTCCTTTTTTTAGAATTAAACTTTCAATTCTCGCTATGATATGGAAATCTCGAGTCACCTGTGCTTTTTTCCCCTGGGAAATCTTATTCACAAAATTTGGGATTTCATCTTGTTTTTGTTCTGTATTTATTTCAAATAAAGAATTTCTTTTTGGACCAATTTTGTCTTCAATTATAACTGCAGAAACACCTAATCTTTCAAGAGTCTTTACCATAGAAGTAAAATGTTCCAAATCTCCTCCATCATCTCCATCTAAAATTATGGGTTTAGTAGTTATTTCTAAAATTTGATTAATGGTATTTAATCTTGAAGTTAAATCTACAATGCCCACATCTGGTTTTCCTTTAGCAGTTGAATCAGTTAAACTGCTTATCCATATCCCATCAAACTCTCTATAAGAATTTCCTTTTTGGATTCTTGTATTTTCAACTATGGTGCCGGTAAGACCATTATGTGCTTCTAAAAATCTTATTATTTGTTTTGATTCTAATAATCTTTTGAATCTTTCTATTCTTATTTGAGGGGTTGTCCCTATTTCTTTTAAATAATTATTAAATTTTGTTGAGGACATGTCACCTGGATTATGAATCTCTATTAATTTCCCTCCCCATCCATTAAGGGTATCAATAACCTCCTGTCGTGTTTGTTTTTGAACCCCTATTCTCCAATCATCACCATGGACAACATAATTGGGTCTAAGTTTTTTTAGATTTGAGATATAACTAAGAGTCTCTTGAGGGATAACTTCTTTCACCCCTTTTATATTTTCAACCACTTTTTTTCTATGTTCATAGCACATAAAAGGGAGCCGTTTATAACTTGCAATGGCTTTATCTGTCAACAAACCTATCGTTATATCTCCTAATTGTTTTGCTTTTTCTATTACTCTTAGATGCCCTGCATGGATTAAATCTGCACTCATTGCAACATAAACTTTTGCCATTTTTTACCTTTTTTGATTAATATAAATTTTCTCCAAATCTTTTATTTTTTGGATTAGTTTCATTATATAATCTGCTGAAATGTTCTGTAAGTTCTTGAACTTGTCTAGCTTCAAAATCTGGGGTTGTGATGTTACCTATTTTATATAATTGTTCATTTGGCTGTATGCCTTCTCTTAAATATCCTTTTTCATTGCATATTTTTAGTAGTTCGGAACCGACTAAAGGGGTGGCAACAAAAAAAGAAGCACTATCAAAATTACAATCTTTTACAAAATCATAAGTTTGATGCATTTGTTCAATTGTTTCTCCAGGCAAACCACAAATAGCAAAAGCATGAACTTGAATATCAAGTTCTTGGGCTTTTTTTACTAATGGTTTTACTCTTTTAAGTCTCAAAGGTTTTTTAACAATATTATTTAAAACATTTTGATTACCACTTTCAATAGCAAAAGTTAATTGGTAACATCCAGATTCTTTCATTTTCTCAAGCAATTCATTATCTAAAGCCCACACAGCAACTCCTTGGGGGACACACCATTTTAACCCAAGGTCTTTTATTCCATATAAAATCTTCATTACTCTTTTTTTATTCAGGGTAATATTATCATCTGTAATTTGAAATTCATCAATATCATATTCTTTTTTTAATTTTCTTATTTCATCAACTACATTTTCTGCACTCCTTCCTCTATAACGGTTGCCCCAAAAATTTGTTGTTGTACAAAATATACATTTAGCAGAACAGCCTCTTGAAGTTATTATCTGGGTAACTCTCTTACCCAAAGGGTATGGATTTTGTGGCATATTTATTTTGAAATATTGCTCCATATTTAACAAATGTCTTGCAGGCAAAGGTAAATCATTAAGATTTTCCATATATTGTAGTTTATTATTGATAAGTTTTTTATTTCCTTTTCTATAAGCTAATCCTCCAATTGTTGAAAGATCTTTTTTATTATTTAAAGCGTTTAAAAGTTGTAAAGTTGGTAATTCTCCCTCTCCTATTATGGTAAAGTCAAGAAAATTATTATTTAATGTTTCTTCTAGGGTATATGTTGGATGAGATCCTCCTATTAGTGTCGTTATATTTTCATCCACTTCTTTAATTAGTTTTAAAGTATGTTGCACATTTTTGTATTGGGTAGAAAATATACAAGAAACTCCTGCAACATCCGGTTTGAATTCTTTGATTCTCTTCTTTATTTCTTCATCATCTAATCCACATATAACAAAATCTCCTTGTTTTTTTAGATTATGATATCCTTCAGAAAAAATATCAAGAATGCTTACATCATAATTTTCTCTTTCTAAAAATGCTCCTAAATAAGCTAAACCCATTGGTGTTATGTTTCTCCGGACATCACTTTTAAACAAAGTATATTTTGGAGAAATTAACATCACCTTATTTATTTCTCTCCCTTTTGCCATTATGTATAATTATATATAATTACTATTTAAAGTTTTATATTATAGAATATATGAAATTATTCCAAAACAATTTTTAGAGATATCCTAATTTTTTAAGTCTCTCTTTAATTTCTTTTTCAGTTTTTTTGTTGAGAAGTTCCTCAGATTCAGGAGAAGATAATATTTGCCTTAGGATAAAAGAGACATAACCTGAAACAGAACTTATCCCAGTCCCTTGAATTTTCTTTTTAATTGATCTTATCAAGGACATTGGCAAAGAAATTGTTCCATATTCTGTTTTATATTCTTTCGCCTTTTTCATATTTAAATTTACCTCTTAAATTTGAATGTTCAAAAATCTATTGATTTTTGTTATAATTATATGATAAATAAAATTTATAAACCTTTTTAAAGTTTTTAAAATTTTTTAACCCACTTTTATTAGAATAAATATTATTCAATTCCTTAGGGTCCTTTTTTAAATCATATTCTTCTTTCTCCTCACCATGCTGAGCTCCGCATAAATAACATTTACTATCTTTAGATACAATCAGCTTTCGCGTTTTTGTTCTAACTGTTATCCTATCTTTACACAAACCATCTGAACAAATTATCTTATCTCTGATAGGTTTCCCTATTTTAATTAAATTTATCATAGATTTTCCATCTATTTTAATTTTGTTTTTTTGATTTAAAATATCTAAAATTGTAGGAGCTATATCTATATGTTGAGTTAATTCATCAATTTTAGTTGGTTTTAGTCTTGGGATATGCATAATCAATGGAACATGGATTGTTTCATCATATAATCCTGCATGACTAAAATAAATTCCATGCTCATCCATACTATCCCCATGGTCAGCAATTATTATAAAGAGAGCATTATCCCATAATTTTTCTTTTTTTAAAAATAAATAAAATCTACCAAGCTCTTTATCAATATTTTTTATTGCATTATCGCATTTTTCTTTAATTTGTTCAAGACAAATTGCTGAAGCATCAAAAAATCTTTTCTTGACATATTCTTTCTGAGAATTATCTCTTATTTTTTCTAAAATCTTTTTTAGAGTAATCTGGCCCTTTATTTTAGGGGTTTTTGTTGTAGGATAAGGGAAATGAGTATCTTCAAAATGCATAAACAAGAAAAAAGGTTTTTTTGATTTTTTAATTTTGGAAATAGCTAAATTTATTGTTTCTTTTGGTTGCGGAAAATTTACAGAAGATTTATGTTTAATTATTTTTTTCCCAA
>JAUUWR010000043.1 GCA_030588935.1 bacterium
CTCCTGCTAATTTTTCTTCTAGGTTTTTTATGGATACTCTTAATTTCTTTCTTTTGTACCCTTATGACTTTTTTCATTCTTTTCCTTTCATATTTTAATATAATGATAAAAATTATGAGGAGGGTAAGGACGCATAAGACAACTATAAAATATTTATTTTTTATTAATCTCATAATTTCTAATTCTTTTTCTACAACATGAAACATAGCACTTGAAGAACCTAAAGAAGCGTCATATCTTGCCTGAGCAATTGCAACATATTCCCCTGGTTTGATGTCTGAAGATAATTTTATTGTTTTAGAAAAAGAAGCTTGTGTTTCTACTGCTATTATTGCATTTTCTTCGAATATAATATTCCCTTCAAAATCTTTGATTATGTATTCTATAGAAACATCTTCTTTTTCAGTTTCTCCTAAATTAAATAAAGTAAGCTGTAAAAGCAATTCTTGTCCAGGCGATATTTCTTTGTATTTTGCAGGAATATCCAAACTCATGTCAAATAAAACAACTTTACTTTTTATACTGTAAATTATTGGAATTTTTTTTGTTATAGATTTTGTTTTTATTTTTAAATTTCCTGTATAAACAGCAGGCTCTATACCGCTTGAAATAAAATTTAAATCTACTATCTTTTCTTGGTTTGGTTCAATGCTAAAACTATATTCAGAAGAGAATATCATGTTTTTTAAGCTTTCACTGATTATTAACTCAAACTCTTGGGTTATTTTTTCTGTATTTTTAATTTTTATAGTTTCTTTAAAAGATTCTCCTTGTTTTAGCATGACTTTGATTATGGCTTGGTCTACTGAAAAATCTTTTATAATACCTCTGCCTCCTCCTCCCCCCCCTCCACTAGGAGGTTCAACTTCTCCTGCAGGGGTTACATAAAAACTCACACTTTCTTCAGCAGTACCTTCACTATTATTTGCATATAAATAAAGTATATGGCCCCCATCAGAAGGGCTGAAAGTTATAGGAGCAGTTATTGTTACATTAGCTGAACCATCTAGACTATACCAAACTGCATCTTCTCCGTTTACAGAATAATTTAGCAAAACTGATACACCTGTTGAATAAGATTTATTTTCTGGGCTTAGAATTGATAATGCAGGAAGTCCTCCTGTAATAGAAATATTCATACCTACTTGTTGAGTAGCTTTTCCAATAATTGTTTCCCCTGTTATTTCTCCCCTTATTGTTATTCCAAATATGTTTGCAATTAATAAAAACACAAATATTATAATTAAATAAACCCCTTTTTTCATAAATAGAAAATGTAGACTATGTATTTAAAATTAATTGATTTCTGACTTTGAATAAAATACTTTAAAGGTATATTTTAAATTGAAAGAAATCTACATCCTTTAGGATGTGGTGGCACATATTAATATCTTAATGAATATAACGCTTTGAAGATGAGTGGTGTAAAGCTTTAAGGTGTAAGGAGATACTAAGGAAACCAATACCTTTAGGTGTTGGAGGATGTCATACACTTACAAATAATTAATGATTTGATTGAAGAGATTTTGGACTAAAAGATATTAAGATTTTAACAAAGCCATGAGTTTGGGAACTTATTTTTTCCCTTTTATCTTCTTCTTTTTTACAATAAAGAAAATTATCACTGCTAAAATAACTATTCCTATTATTAAGTATATTGCCCATTGAATGATTTGTTCTTGTTTTTCTAGTTTAGCTCTTTGTTCTGCTGTTGGTGCCACAACAACATCAAATTTGTGCCCTATAGCACTTCCAAAACCAAATACTCCTGTTCCTGTTTCTGTTATAGTTGTGAAAGTTATTTCAATAGGGAAAGTGTCTTCAATTTTTACATCAGCAGGAACTGTTGCTCTAAGATTTACTTTTGTTTTGCCTCCAGCAGGAATAGTATACTCCTCACTTTGGTCAATTAATTCTAATATTTCAGAACCTGTTACTATATCTGCTCTTACATTAATATCTTTGGTTCCACCTATATTTTGCAAAAGAATATGAAAGTCTATGGTTTCTCCTTGAGTGAGTTTTAAAGGATTTTCATCCCAATAAGCAGAAGAAACTGCAAAAGCAGACACATAAGTGCTTAGTAAAATAATAAATACTATTGAAATTCCTGTTATGCTTATTTTTGAAATTTTCATTTTGATTATTATATTGATATTTTTATAGTCCAAGGTGCAGTTCCAACAGTTGAATAATATTGTGTTGAAAGATCGCCTACTGTTCTTATACAAAAGTATAATTCTTCCTGTCCTGTGCTATTGTCATTTATTGTAAAATTATCAGCAGATAAATTTGCTACTTCTATTCCGGTACTAGACTCATTGACCATATTTGTTTCTCCACATTCTAGGCATTCAGCTCCACTGCACGCGGCTCCTCCAGTATCCGGACTCACAGAAAAGTTGCTTGCCCATAATGCTTGGGTAGAAGTGGTTTCTCCAAGAAGGTCTGTTGAATTTACTTCTATCTTTGTAGCAGTTATATTATTGTTTCCAGTATTATTCATTAGGATGGGGTCAGTATTAGATGTTTGATTTGTGGCTCCAGGACTTATGCCTGACCAGTTTAAAGCAGAAGGGCCTATATCAAATCCTATTGTTGAGCCCACAGAAAAATTTGTTGTACTATTTACACCAGTATTAGCATTAGTATCTTGAATAAAAGCAGTGATGCTCCATGCGCCAGAACCATCCCACCACCACATTGCTATCTCACATGTATAATTTGCAAGATTTCCAGAACCATCTATTTGATGGCAACTTGCATTTTCTCTTGTTGTGTATCCAGTTTTTGAGAAGTTTATTGTAGCAGTGGCATTATCTAAATTTGCAACTCCAGAGGCAATATTAACTGAAAAATTAATAATTATGTTTGTCATACTTGGACCGGCAGTTAAACCTCCTGATACACTAGTCATAGTCTCATTAAAAACCTCATTTATTTCAGGTCCTCCTATGGAAATATTCATAGTTACTTCTTTAACATCTTTCCCTGTTATTGTTTTTCTAAGCCAGTCAAACCAGCCAGCTGAAACTGTAGAAATTAATATTAAGACAATAAATACTGAAATAAAAATTATTAAAAATACTTTACTCCTTTTTTTTGTCTCTTTTTTCATTTTAAGATTAAGTTATTTATGTTTTTAAATATTTGTTTTTGTTAACAATTGTATTAAATAGCAAATATTAATAATATGAAAATACTTCACTCCCTTTTTTCATTTTTAAATTAAGTTATTTATGTTTTTAAATATTTGTTTTTTTTAATGATGGTGTTAAATGCTAATAATATGAAAATTTTTATATTATTTTTATTCTTGAATCTTACAAAATATTAAGTTCTGTTGATGAGTTTTCTTTTTTGTTTAAGCGCCTCATTTTTGTTTGCTTAATCTCCTCATCTTTCTCGCTTAAATTCTTATAAGTTAATGATATGTTATTAATCAATTGTATTTATTAAACTTTTCTTTTCAATTTGTTCACTGCGTTTGAATAAATTGTCCAGATATTTCTCTGGTCTCTGTTAAGTAAGTCAGCTATTTTAGTGTATTCTATGCCTTTTTGTTTTAAGTAAGCAATAATAGCTTCAAGGGTTGTTAGTTTTTTGTTTTTGAAAATTGAGACTGGCAAGACTATGAATGTTTTTTCTAATTTTATAGTTGGTAATGTTATTAATATTTTTTCTAATTTTATTTCTTCTGGTTGTTTTTCTATTGCTTTTTTATAAGCTGTCCAGATTGTTCTATCATTTCTGTTTAATATTTCAGCAATTCCATGGTAAGTCATTCCTAAGTTTTCTTTTAGGTATTTGGTTATTGCTTCTAAGCAGCCGAGTTTCTTATTAGAGAAGATTGTTGATGGCAGGGTTAAGTTTTCTATGGTTTTTTGTTTGATTTTTTGCTTTCTCTTTTTCTTCTTTTTCTTTAGCTTGCTTATTCCTTTTACTGTTAATACTGCTAATAAGATTCTTATTGTCCATGCTCCTTCATTAGCTGTGGAATATTGTTGGTTTGAAAGTTCGCTTCCTATGATTTTTATACAAAAATATAATTCTTCTTGAGCTGTACCATCATTTATTGTGTAATTTCCAATAGTTAGGTTTGCAGTAGTTATGTTTGTATAAACGCCTGCAGACATGTCTGTTGATATTCCTGAACCACATTCTACAGGTGGGGTGCTTCCATTAGCCCAGCTAACAGAAAAATTTCCTGCCCATAAAGCATCTGTGGAAGTGGTTTCTCCTCTTAGGTTTGTTGCGTTAATTTGCATGTCTGGAGCATTTATTTGTTTATTTCCAGTGTTATTTATTAAAATAGGATCATTATTAGATGTTTGATTTGTGGCTCCAGGACTTAAGCCTGACCAGTTTAAAGCAGAAGGACCTATATCAAATCCCGTTGTTGAGCCAACAGTGAAAGTTTGGGAATCATTCATGATAGAATTGTCAGAGGTATCATTAATATAAGCAGCAATGCTCCATGTCCCTGCAGAATCCCACCACCACATTGTTATGTTGCAGGTATAGTTTGCATAATTTCCTGAAGATTCATATTTTGAACAGCTTGTATTTTGTCTTATTTCACTGCCTTTTGTAACATTTATCTTAGCAGAGGCGTCGTTAATGTCCCCATTAGCATCAAATGCTGAGAAGTTTATAATCACGCTTGTAAAAGCAGGACCTTCATTTGGGCCAGTTGCTATAGCTATTACACTAGCGCTGTTATTATAAACCGTAGTTATTTTTGGGGGGGCATCTGTTGTATTAACAGTATAATATCTATCAATTGAACGATTATAATTTGTAGCAGAACCATTTCCCCAAGAATTCCAATAATAAGTATAAACCCCTCCTACATCAAAACTATGTGAAGCATTATAAACATTTGCTGTAAGATTTGTTGCTGTAATATTTGTTCCATTAATTTCCAATAAAACTGTTCCATTTGTAGATAATAAAGTTACATTAAAATGTGCTATTCCTGAATCTTCTAATGTTGCATTATCATCCCAGTAATTTGAGAAGATTGGGTATTCGGTGTCTGTTACAGGAAGAGTTATCTCCACAGTAGAATTCAAAGTATGATTTTCTGGGACATTTGAACTTCCATAACTTGAATTAAATAATACTCCAACTTCATAAGTTCCTGTTCCAGATGCGTTAACTTCCCAAGAGACATTCCAGGATTGTCCTTGTGTTAGGGATTGGGATTGGGGGTTTTCTGCAACTCCTTCTAAAGAATACTGATAAATTTTATGAGCCGCATACCCAATTTCATATAATTTAGTTCCATCTGGTTTAAAGAATAAACCCGTAGGAGAGGCATCTTTAGTTGAAATATTTATATCCTCATAATTACAAGAGCTTAAATTCCAAACATCTGAACAAGAGTACTGATAAATTTTGTCTCCATCATACCCAATTTCATATAATTTATCTCCATTTGGTTTAAAGAATAAACCTTGAGGGTCAGCATCTTGAGTTGGAATATTTACATTATCATAAGTTGCTGAAGATATATTCCAAGGGTCAGATAAAGTAGATTGATAAATTTTGTCTCCATCATACCCAATTTCATATAATTTAGTTCCATCTGGTTTAAAGAATAAACCTGAAGGATTGGAATCTTGAGTTGAAATATTTATATTATCATAAGTTGCTGAAGATAAATTCCAAGGGTCAGATAAAGAATACTGATAAGTTTTGTTTTTATTATCCCCAATTTCATATAATTTAGTTCCATCTGGTTTAAAGAATAAACCCTCAGAAAAGGAATCTTGAGTTGGAATATTTATATCCTCATAAGTTGCTGAAGATAAATCCCAACCACCAGCACTACCAATAGCATAAAAAGGACTTGCTCCTTTGGTTGTATTAATTAAAGTATCGGGCGTCGCCCCACTTTCATTATATCTTGCAAAAGCATAAACAGTCCCGCATTTTGCATTAGCCCCCCCTGTACATTCTACTGTTGCGTTTAAATCAAATGTTGTGTTTTGTGCCACTTCATGGTCGTCTGGAGGATAAGTTAGATTAACATCTAAGGTTCCATAAGAACTAACATTGTAAGATTGAACACTAGAGCAATTTATTCCAGCAGAATTATTTCCACAAAATTGCCATCCGATTGTTTTATCAGCACAGGCAGAGGAAATTTTAGAAATATTCCAAGCAGTAATTGTATCTCCAGAAGTAGAAATCCAAGAAGAATTTGCCCATGTATCACAACCTACTCCACTTGCATTCCAAGAAAATAAATAATATGTTGGAGTGTTTCCTATGGTTATGCTGTGATTTATATTCATTCCTGAAAAAATATTTTCTGCTGTTTCATTTATTGCTGGTAATGAGAATGTTGGAACTGTCATAATAGTATAATTATCAACAGCAGTATCAGGAGTATCTGGTCTTTCATTACAAACATGAGCCCAATAGTCAACTAATCCTGATTTTCCTGTTGTATTAAAGGTGCATGATGCTTGAGATGCATTACCTACAATAGTAGAAGAACAAACCTGAGTTCCATCACAAGCACCATAATCTTGATTATCATTTTTATCACAAGTGACTCCTTGGTCATCTGCACAAATATGCAAAGCCCAGTCATAAGCTTGACTGCCTCCTGCAGTTGCAGAAAAAGTTATATTATTTCCAGCAATAATAGGGTCTGGACTTGCTATTGGACTTGTGGCATTAAAATAAGTAGGTCCTGGAGCTCCATCATGTATATAATCATAAACAACTTCTTTGTCAATGGATTTTAAATCAAAAATATCCTGGGAGCCAGTATGATTTAGAGAAATATAATAAACTCCTGCTGTAATATTTTCTATTCTGCCGATTACTGTGTTTGAATCTTTTTCATAAACTTGTATTGTTGCTGGTTGTGTATTTGCTGTAACAATATCTATAACACTTTCATTAGTTAAATTCCTTTCAAAATATGCTCTTGCATATTGGTTTTTTGGAATTGTATAAGTTATATTGTCTGTTGTGTTAACTTCATAAAAAATATTTGCAACAAATTCTCTTTTTTTGTTTAGGTGTTCTGCGTCTATTATTACTATTTCTAATTCATAAGTCTGGTTGCTTAAATGTAGAACAACCCATTCTATGTAGTCAATTAAGCTGTTGTTGTTTGTATCTTTAGGAGTGAATTGAGTTTGCTCTCTTATCCCGCCTGTTGTCCTGTACAATCTTATTTTTTCTGCTTGGGCTTCTTTTGTTAAGTTAGTATAAGCTAAAATATTTGTGTAGTTTAAATCATCTGGTGCTGAGATTGTTATTTGTTTTCCCTTTGCTGTATCTTCTTCTGTTGCTTGTGGAGCAGGAGTTTCATATTCAATTTGATATTCTATTCCTGTGTCATCTATTGTAACTTCTATTGCTTCCTGCAGTTCTTCTGTTGTTATTGCCCTGCCAGTTATTGTTGCAAAACCCTTTTTAAAGAAATTTGATATTGCTCTTAATATTGATTTGAATAATGATATTTCTTCTATTTCCCCTGTTTGTTTTATGACTATTCCAGTTATGCTTGCTTTTGCTTTTATTTTATTTTTTTTAATATCTTTTGATATCTTACTACTTTCTTGCTCGTTTGATGTTTTATTAATTGTTGATTCTTTAGTTATGTTTTCTTCTGGTGGTGATTTAGTTATGTTGTTTGCTTCAGAAGCAAGAGGCTCGCTTTGGGAAGGACTCAAATCTTCTTGAGGAGCCTCTTGTATTTCTTCTGAATGTGATTCTTCTTGTTCTGGTTCTGATTCTGTAATCTTATTTACAATTATGTTTTTAGCTTGTTTAGGGAGGATAATTTTTGTTATTCCAGGCTCTTCTAATTCAATATATTTTTTCCATTTTACTGGCTGTCCAATAACTGCCTCATATTGCTGAGTTGTTATTGTTGCATTTTGTTCTGTTATTTCAGTTATGTTTACTGGGATTTCTGGTGTGATGTTGATTTCAGGAATTTCTTCTGGAGGTTTTGTGATATTTGTTGGAACTTCTGGCGTTTCTTCAGAAATAATTATATTAAAGAAATTACTTTCTGTAGTGCCGAACTCGTTAATCACTATAATCTTGCCTTTTCTTGTTCCTATAAAATCCTCGTCAGGTTGTATTCTTATTGTGTGATCATAAGTAGTAGTTAAGATGTCTTTTGTCTGCAGGAAATAAAATTCTTCTGCATTTGATAAATATTCTGTTATTTCAGTTATGTTTACTGGGATTTCTGGTGTG
>JAUUWR010000047.1 GCA_030588935.1 bacterium
AATGAAAAACCCCGCCCTAAAGGGCGAGGTATCAATTAAATAAAATGTTAAGACAAATCGAGCCAAGGTTGAGAAGAACTGATGTAATGTTCAACAGCTTCAGTAGTTGTATTCCCAACACTCCTAAAGAACTTTCCAGGACTCCAGAAATGTCCTTTTGTGAAATACTTTCTCAGCCAAGGATGTTTTCTCAAAAGTTTAAAGGAACTGTATCCTTTAAACAACTGAAGAGCTCTGCTAACACTCATGCTAGGAGGAAGCTCAACAAACAGGTGGACATGGTCGACAGCGATGTGAAGCTTATAGATTTCACAACTCTGTTTGATTGCAACTTCATGGATGAACCTTTCACAATCCATCTTGAGCCCGTAAAACTTAAAGGGGTCCATCGCATATTTAATTTTCCAGACAAAATGGAAAGCATTCTGCCCGAAGCTGTGTTTAAAACTTTTCAGATTCATTTTTCATCTCCAGAAGACAGCTCTAACTATCTTCGAAATTTATTTCAAGAGGGTAAAATCAACCCTCTTTCTATTGAACAATTAAATATTAATAAGGAAGACGGCAATTCCTCACTCTGCCTTAAGGCAGAGGTATCCTTGCCGTGGATGTAATGAACATTTCAAAAATTCAACAACAAAAACCAATTGCAGAACTTTTAGAGTTCTCGATAATTAATGTTAATAAACCTTCTAGATGCACAAGCTTTGATGTTGCTGAGGCTGTTAGGAAAATTTTGGGTGCTCGCAAGACAGGGCATTTTGGAACTTTAGACCCAATGGTTACAGGGGTTTTGCCTGTTGCAATTAATCGAGCATGCAAACTTTGTGATTATTTTATGCATCATGATAAAGTTTATGTTGGTAAAATGTACTTGCATTCTGATGTTGATGAAGTTAAATTAAGGCAGGGAATGAAAAAATTTGTTGGCAAGATTATGCAAAAACCTCCTGTAAAGAGTAGGGTTAAAAGAGTGCTAAGAGAAAGAAAAGTGAATAAATTTGAGGTTCTTGGAAAAGATGGGAAAAAGGTTGAATTTATTGCAGATGTTGAAGCAGGAACTTATATAAGAAAGTTGATTTATGATTTGGGGGAGAATATTGGAGGAGCTCATATGATTGAGTTAAGAAGAATAAAGGCAGGGATTTTTGATATTAAAAAATCTAATAGTTTAGACAAAGTTGAAGAAGCTTTTGGGTTATGGAAAGAGAAAAAAGATGAGAAAAAATTAAGAAAAATTTTAATTCCTGCTGAAATAATAAGTGAGATTTTACCTGTTGTTCAAATTAAACCTGATAATATTAAGCAGATATTAACTGGAAAACCTCTTTTTGAAAAAGATATTGTTGGAGAATTGCCTAAAACAGATACATTTGCTGTTTTTTTAGAAGATAAGTTTATTGAGGTTGCAAGAAAGGTTGATGAAGGAGATATTGTTGGAAGGGCGGAGTTTGTGTTGAATTAGAGGATAATAAGGTTTTTAAATGGTAAACTTCTTGTTTGGAAATGGAAGATTCTAAACCTCCTGATTATACTATATTTACCTTAAGCTTAGAAGGAATTAAAAAATTTTATGATCTTTTTAAGAATCAGGCTGAAGAGTTTATAGAAGAAAATTCTCAAGTAAATCCAAATAATAAAAAAGAATATGATTTACTTTATGGAAAATTATTTAATTTTTATAAGATTATTCTTGAAGGAACTCATTTAGATTTAAAATCTATTGTTACTCAAAAAAAATTGCCTTATGCTCTGAAAAGAAATTTTTCATTAGAGGTTGAGCCTATTGTTAGAGATTTATTAGGAGATTTAGAAGAATTAATCTGCTCTATTGAAGAAGAAAATCCATATCATATTACTACGACCGATATAAAAGCATAACATATAAAAACCACTTTTATTTATCTTAATTATGAAAACCACTAAAGCAGTTATATCTGGAACAGTGCAGGGAAGATTTTTTAGGAAATTTATTGAGGAAGAAGCTCGGAAGTTGGGCTTAAAGGGTTTTGCAAGAAATTTAGATGATGGAAGAGTTGAGGTTTTTGCTGAAGGAAGAGACGAAAATGTTAATGAGCTTGTGGAAAAATGCAGGCAAGGACCCCCTAATTCTCAGGTTGATAAAGTTGAAACACAGGAGATTAATCATCAAGGTTTTAGTGGGTTTAGGATTTTGAGGATTTAAGTTTTATTTATTAGCTATAAATTTTCTTATATTTTTTGTCCCAGTTAGCGCTTCTATTAAATCTATAGAAGATTTAATTTCTTGTTCTTCTAATGTTCCATTTTCTTTAAAGATTATTATATCCAATGTCTCTGTATTAATTATAAGTCTGTCATTTTCATTATGTGGTGTCTCTAAATGTAATTTTATTTTAATATCTTTTAATTCTTCTGAAGTGAAGGTTTTTTCTTCCCAAGAGTGATTACCTTCTCCTGCAGTATAACTTGTGATATAATCTTCATCCTTTCTTTCTATATCTTTACAACCATTCATTTTACTGTAAAACTCTAGTCTATCATATATATGTCTTGCTTCTCTATTATCTCTGATTTCAATTATACATTCTTTTTCAAGTTCTTTCATATTTATTTATTATTAATTATTTTTTAAAGATTTATATAAAACATAACTATAACAAATATTTTTAAAGTGTAATAAGCTTATAAAATTATTAATGGCTTATAAAAATATCAGAATCTTACAAGAATAAAAGTTTGGGAGAGGAGGGGATTAAGTTTGGAAAGTGAGAAGCTCAAGTTTGCTAAATCAACCCATCCATAGAACTTAATATTTTGTAAAGATTCCAGAATATAAAATTAAAATGACCAGACAACAACAAATCATAAATGAAAAAAAGAGAAAGCTGAATGAGCTGATTAAGGCAGGGATTAATCCTTATGCTTATAAATTTGATGTTGGGGATTTTTCTAATGAGATTAAAGAGAAATATGCTAAATTAAGGAATAATCATAGGAGCAAGAGCAGAGTTAAGGTTGCTGGGAGAGTTATGATTGTGAGAAGTTTGGGAAAGCTGGTTTTTGTTACAATTCAGGATTCAAAAGGCAGGCTTCAATTGATTTTGCAAAAAGGCAAGACAAGTGAAAAGGATTTTGAATTATTTAGAAAATATATTGATGTTGGAGATTTTGTTGGCTGTGATGGAAGTGTGATGAAAACAAAAACAGGTGAGGTTTCTGTTTTAGTTAAGAAAATGGAATTGCTTAGCAAGTCTCTGCTTCCTCTTCCTGAAAAATGGCATGGTTTGCAAGATAAAGAAGAAAGATATAGAAAAAGATATTTGGATTTGATTATGAATCCTGATGTGAAAGAGGTTTTTGTAAAAAGATCTGAAGTGATAAAGGTATTGAGAGATTTTCTTATTAAAAAAGATTTTTTAGAAGTTGATACTCCTGTACTGCAGGCAATTCCTGGAGGGGCGATTGCCAAGCCATTTGCAACAAAATATAATGCTTATAATACTAATGTTTATTTAAGAATTGCGCCTGAACTTTATCTTAAAAGACTGCTTATAGGGGGGTTTGGCAAGGTTTTTGAGTTTGCGCGATGTTTTAGGAATGAAGGAGTTGACTGGAGCCATAATCCTGAATTCACGAATTTAGAATTTTATCAGGCATATATAGATTATAAACAATTAATGGAGCTAACAGAAGATTTGATAGTAGAAGTTGTGAAAAAAGTAAATGCCAAGCCAGAGATAGAGCGTGGCGGGAAGAAGATTGTGATTAAAAAACCATTTAAGAAAATTACCTTTAAGCAGTTGACAAAAGGGAAGATGAGTGATGATGTGTTTAAAGAAGCAATAAAAAAAATTAAAGAGCCGACTTTTGTTATAAATCATCCTATGGATATTTCTCCTCTTGCAAAAAAGAATGATGATAAAACTGTTCAGAGATTTCAGTTGATTATTGATGGTATAGAAATTGTTAATGCTTTTTCTGAGCTGAATGATCCTTTAGAGCAGGAGCAGAGATTTAAGAGGCAGAAAAAAGGAGAAAAACATGAACATGATAAAGATTTTGTAGAGGCACTGAAATATGGCATGCCTCCTGCTGCTGGTTTTGGAATGGGTGTTGACAGGTTTGTGATGTTGATTACAGGTTCAAACTCTTTAAGAGAGGTTTTGCTGTTTCCGTTTATGAAGGGGGAGAAATAATTATATAAGAAAAAAATAAATTATCAATATCTTATAAAATATTAAGGGGACGAAGTAGAAGATTAAGCTGTTTAGAACGCAAAGCTTAAGCTACTCGTCTGCTTAACTTAAAAATTTATAAGGATTCCAGATTAAAAAATAATAAAAATGACAGGCATAATCGTTAAATCCCAAATAAGAAAAAAAGTAAAAGAGCTTGATGAAGAAGGCAATATTAGGAATGTTGCTGAAGAAGTTGAGCCTGCTTTAGAGAAAAAGGTTGGGGAAGTTTTGAGCAAGGCGATTGAGAGGGCAAAGGCAAATCAGAGGAGGACTTTGCTTGCGAGGGATTTGTGAGAAATATTCTAAAAGAGGTAAAGAAAGATGGAACTGAAAAACTTTTTGAAGCCTAATTGGTGGAAAATAATTATTTTAATAATCATATTTATTATCTTATCATTTTTGCCAATTATTCCACTAAAAATGGCGGAATATGCTGAAGGTGTTAACGGACAAACTTCAATCACTGAATTTTATTCTTTTTATTCTTTTACTGAAGCAATAAGCACTATTGTTTGTTGCAAATATGTATATGGTGTTTTTAATTTTTCTAATGACTTAATACTCTGGGGCTTTGATACTCTTAATCTAATATTTTTAATCGGCTATATATTCACATATTTGTTAATCTCATATCTAATACCTTGTTTTATATTTAGTATAATTGAAAAAATTAAAAAGAAAATAAAAAATGAAACAGAATAAAAATAAACTAAAGGAATTTTTTAGGCCGACAAAGGGGAAAGTGATAATTTTTATTATTTTATTGCTATTATTTTCGTTATTACCTATTTTTAAGTGTAAGCATATTTTTGCATGGGTGGAACCCGCTGAAGGATCTGATGGAGGACCAATTGAGGTTGATGTCATTAGCCCCCTAATTTTAGTATTTATAGGAGGATATTTTGAAGTGTATTCATGTAGTAATCTTTATTTTATGCCCATACTTGTAATAATAGCTTACCTTTTATCCTGCTTAATTATTTTTATGTGGAATAAAAAGAAGATAAAAATGTTAGAAGAAAATAGAAATAATGAGGTGAAAAAAAAGGGGTGGCGAAACAGAATAAAACAGCCATTTTTTTGGATTGCTTTGTGGATAATGATACCATTCTTCCTATATGTGATTAGCAGATTGCTTTTTTTTCTAAATATGCCTTTTATGGGAACTCTACTACTCTCATCTTTAGGATATCTTTTTTTAATTACACCGATAGTCCTCCTAATATTATGTATCTGGGCATTTGTTCATGGATTAAGAATGTTATTGAAACAAAAAGATAAAAAGTTAATAGCAGTTCTTCATATAGTCTTGAGTTTAATTATTTTTTTATTAATGGTTTTCATTTATTGGATGCTAACAGTAACTTTCACATGAAATTAATAAAGATTGAAAATGAAAAAGAAAAAATCAAAGAGGATTTTACTTGAGAGTATTATTTTATCTCTTTTAGTTTGGTTGTTTTTTCCAATAAGAATCTGCGGTTTTATATTTGAAATAGGAGGATTAACTACTAAACATTGTTATTGGACGACTACTGCATTATTTATATTTAATGATTTTGGATATGGTGATTTTGAATGGCCTCCATTCTATTTTTTTTCTGATTTTTTAACATTTTTAGGGTTTTCTATATTTGCTATATTTATTTACTTTCTAATCTCTCTCCCTGTTATTTTGTTATTCTATTTTATTAAAGATAAAATAAAAAAGAGATAAATTGATAGAAATATAAGTTATAGCAATCCTTATAAACCCCAATCATATCAGATTATTATGAAAATTAAATTTTTTATGGCTGTTTTAGTTAGCTTGATTTTAGCAGTGATATTAGTGACTATTGGGTTAGTTATTGCTCATAATCAAGAATCTACTCAAGCAGAGAATGGAAGATATTTGGTGAAATCAAATAATGGCCTGCTTAAAATAATGTATGGTGTTAATCATAATTTTGATAACGGGTTTACAACAGAATTAACAAAAGGGCAATTAAGAGCATTAAGTTTGATTGGTGTAGAAACAGAAGAAGTTGAATTATACCATATTTTAGGAAAACCAACATGTAACTATAATAATATATGTGAACCAGAATTAGGAGAAAATCCAAGTTGTGCTGATTGTAAAAATGGCGACGATGAAGAACCATTACCAGAAGAAAGAACTTGTTATCCAAATGATAACAAACCATGGGGAATAATAAAGGTTAATGGTAGCTCAGGAGGAGCAGAAGTTGATGTAGCTGTTTTAGATACAGGAGTTTACACAGACCATTTAGATTTAACAAGAAGAGTGAAACAGTGTAAGGATTTCACAAAAGGTCCGAGAGTTAAAAATGGTTGTGACGATGGTAATGGACATGGAACACATGTGTCAGGTACAGTGCTAGCTGATGCTGGCTCAGATGGTTTAGGGATTTATGGTGTAGCACCAGAAGCAGATTTATTTGCATATAAAGTTTGTGGTAACGGTGGAAGTTGTTGGACTGATGATATAGCAGCAGCAATTGATTATGCTGCAAATAATGGAGCAGAAATAATCTCTATGAGTTTAGGTGGAGATACAGAAAGTTCTTTGATTAAAAATGCAATTGACTATGCAACTAGTAAAGGAGTTTTAATTGTTGCAGCAGCAGGAAATGATGGACCAAAAGATGGTAGTATTGATTATCCAGGAGCAAATGTTAATGTCGTAGCTGTTGGGGCAATTGATTCAGCAGAAAATGTTCCATCTTGGAGTTCAAGAGGGATTAATGATGGAGACTATACAATAGAAGAAAGAGAAGTTGAATTTGGAGCACCAGGAGTTGATGTAGAATCAACATATAAAAATGGTTGTTATGCATTTGGTAGTGGGACTTCAATGGCAACACCACATATAGCAGGGTTAGCGGCAAAGTTATGGCAGGGTAATGCAGCAGATACAAGAACTTATTTACAAGGACTAGCAAAGAATCACGACTTACATACAGCAGGAGACGACACAGCAACAGGATTTGGATTGCCAATAGCTCAATAATAATATAGATTTATTTTTATATTTAGGAATATTTTTAAATCTGTTTTCTTTTTCTTTATTATTGAAAATGGGCAACAAAGCAAAAGGAAGCAAAGTTGAAAGAGAGTTATACCAAATGTTTGTTGATAATAATTATCGTGCTGTTAGAGTTGCTGGAAGCGGTATGATGGAAAATGCAGACTGTGATATTATAGCAGGCAAAAAAGGAAAAAAATATTGTATTGAAGTAAAATCAAGTAAAAAGCCCTCTAAGTATATTTCAAAAGAACAAATAAACAATTTTATGGTTTTTGCTGATATTTTCAAGCTTACTCCTGTAATTGCTATAAGATTTAATCGTGTTGGCTGGTTTTTTATTAATCCAAAAAAATTAAAAGACTCTGGAAAAAATTGGGTAATAACTCTTGATGGTGTGAGAAAAAAGGGCAAAAGATTTGCTCAGTTCTTTGGTAAAAAAGTAAAACAAAAACAAGAAGCTGAATATTATGATGAATTAAGAGATTAAGTTGAAATTTGTTTTGTAGTATACAAAAATTAGG
>JAUUWR010000068.1 GCA_030588935.1 bacterium
GAGTGCCTGTTGCAATAAAACCATTTGTAATTGCCATTGTAGCAGGATGAACAGAAACACCTGAAAATCCAGTAACTCTGCTTCTCCCATATCTTAATCTAAATCCCCTTCCAGGATGGCCAAAAACAGGCCTCCCTGCAACTAAATCCTTAATATAAGTCGGACCCTCATCAGTTTTTCCTTTTTCTCTTTTTTCATGAAGCTCAACATAATCATCTAACCATTCCCAATCTTTAATCTGAAACCCTTTTTTCTGCAATCCTTCTAAAACTCTTAATGCTTTAGCAGCTTTTTGTGCCATTCCTTCACCCATAATCAAACAAAAACCCCCCCTAATAAAATCACTCTCAACTCTTTCTAGATTTTTATAATTAGAAACTTCTCTTTTCTCAGTAGGGTCTCCTGCCACCTGAATACCAAGATTTTTCGCAATAAAATACGCCTCTTCCTCAGTAGGAAGGTACTGAAGATTAGTAACCCTGTCATGATAATCATAAAGCTCTGTAACAACTCTCTTGCACTCTTTTTCAACACGGTCAAATCTTGCATAACCAAATAATTGCCTTAAATAATCAATTAAAATCAAAGCAACACAACTTGCTGTTGTTCCTGCACTTCTAATAGGTCCTGAAAAAAACGCCTTAAGATATGTTTTACCATCTTGTGTTTTCCCTGTTTTTATCCCAGTATAACCCTCAATAGGAGAACTCACCACCCCTAAAGTAATATAAGCAAAACCAATTCTAATTCCTGCATCAATTGCTTCTAACTGATTCTCAAATTTGCAAAATTTCTGCTGAGCAATCTCCTCTGCGATTTTAAAGCATACTGAACTATCTAAAGCACCATGTTGCTTTTCCAAATCCAAAATCCTATTAACAATATCTTCTCTGTCTAATTGAGAATAAACAGTAGCAACTAATTTAACTACTTTTGAAGCCATTGTCAAAGCAAGCGGCACTTCTACTTTATCAACAGGGTCCAGACCTTTAGCACGAGCTTTTTCAGCCATATCATAATTTCTCTGAATTTCCTTGCCCAAAGATTCGAAATATTCTTTTGTATTCATAAATCAAAACCCCTATTTAATTTTTCCAAAATCTCATTCCAGTTTTTAACCCTAATAATATTCTCATGTTTTACACCTTGATTCCAGGGTTTATCTAATAATAAAACCTTCACCCCTTTTTCAGCACAATCTAAAGCATGATTCTCTCTGTCATCTATAATTAATTCTATCTTTAAATTTTTGCAAATTCCTGCTTTATCTATTTTAAAATCATCAGGGCTTCTTGAATGATGAAGATTTACTTTTTCTTTTGGAAACTGTTTTTCAAAAAAACTTCTGGTTTTTTCTCCCCATCTTAAAGGTCTTGCAGTAATAACACTTACTTCATGCTTTTCCATTAACCCACAAATAGCCTCTTTTGCTCCATCAATCAAATCTATTTCATCAAAAAATTCTGATTTATAAAATTCATTTATTAATTTAATTGATTCTTCTTTGCTAATAGGCTCAAGCTCCCAAAGATCAAAAACCTTCCAATCCTTATATAAAATATTTTTTTTAAATTTCTGATTATAAAATTTTAAAAATTCTCTAGTAAAATCCACAATCACATCATCCAAATCAATTCCTATTTTCATTTTAACCCCTTAGATTTTAAATCATTCAAAATCCAATATCTTTATCTCCCTTGTTTTCAAATTTAGCATAGGAACCTTGCAATAATCTGGCTGATTGCCGACTTTTTCCTCATAAGCAGTCTGGCTTTGCCAGCAAGAATTACAAATTATCAAAATATTATTATACATATCAACATCAACCTTATGCATTTCCCCTGTTGTGATAATATCTGGCACTTGCCTGATAATCATAGAATCTTCCTGAGCATCAGGAATATAAACAAAACCCCCATGGCCAGGAACAAGATTCCTCCTTAATAATAAATGCTTAATAGCTTTTGCAGGAGTTGCCTGAGCATTGCTCAACCTCAAGTCCTCAATTTCATTAATAACATAAGGAATTATTCCTGCTCCATGATACATTAAAACTTTAAAACCACTCTTTTCTCCACTACCTCCAATCTCAATCAAACTAGGATTACTAACTAAATATAAATTCTCAATCTTAGTCAAAGGCTCTGCAAAATCCTCGCCAAGAGGAGGCTGTGGGACAGCAACCCTGACAGCATCATGTTGCCCTGCACACTGAATAATATTAATATGTTTTGGAATCCTCTTATAAAATTCAGCTAATTTTTCATATTGCACTCTCACATCTTTAATTTTCAAATCCTTTTCCTGCCCAGGATAAGCGCCAATCCCATCAACACTATCTCCTACAACAAATAAATATCTTATTTTTTCCAAATTTTTTTTTTGCCCAACATCACAACCTTTGCCATTCAACCAATCAACAAATTTGCCCAAATTCTTTTCCAGAAAATTCTTAGAACCAATATGAAAATCCGAGATGAACAAGGCATAAACTTCTTTATTAATTTTCTTTTTCTCACTTAAAAAACAATCTGGATAAAATAAATCATTGACAAATAAAAAATCTCTCGTCCCAGAAACCTTGAATCCAACAACATCATCTAACAAAATTTCGTTGCTTTTCTCAAAAATTTCTTCCTTATTATGATTAATCAAAAGTTTTGTTTTTCCAGTTAAATCCTCAACCTCTAAAATAAGATTTTTATTTTTGGAAATAAACTTGCTGGTAACCATCCCGATAATAGAAAAATTCCTGTTCCCGCCCCTGCCCTCGCTGATTTTATCAATAGAAGTAAGATATTCTAACTCAGCCCTGTCTTGCAGCAATTTTTTAAAAAAATTATACTTATTTCTAAAACACCTGGTAAAATCTTTAACTTCTAATTTTTTATTTTGAATTATTGGAGAAGAAATTATTTTAACAGAACTTGCAAGAGGATTTTTTTGTAGAACAACTTCCTTTCCCTTCTCTTCAACACTTATTTCTTTTTTAACCTCAACAGAAACAGAAACATTCACAAAAAACCTCTCAACAACTTTCTTTTTTTCAACATCCAGCTCTCTAAAAACCGGCTGAATTTTATCTAAGTTGCTGTCAATCAAATTCCTAGTAATCACTTTCTCGCCAGAAACAACCTGTATTTTTTCCAAGATTTCATTAGCAACGCCCTCGTCCCCCAACTGATTAAAAAAATCCAGCATTTCCTTATCTAAAAGAAAACCCTTTTCTATAAACAATTTTAATATTTTTTCTGACATTTTATTTATTTTATTTTTTATCAATAATATTTATCCATTAATTTAAGACCCTCACTTTCCAAACTTAATCATCTCCTTTCTCTAACTGTTATTCTTGTAAGATTCTAGTTATATAATATTATCACAATCCAAGAGACCCGACCAATATCTCCTCGCTTTTCTCAAGAATATTTTCAGGTATTGCTAATTTAATCTCTCTGGTTCTTCCCTGTCTTCCCTTACTGATAACCCTCGCATTAATCAATCCAAGCATATCAAATTCTGCTAAAATATCACTAACCCTCCTTTGAGTCAAAACATCCACCTTAACTCTTTTGCAAAGCTCTTGATAATATGAATAAATATCTCCTGTAAAAATATTGCCCTTGGTTTTCTTAATTAATCGAAATATGGAATATAAAACTAATTGAAATTGTTTAGGTTCTGTCTCAACTATGTCTAAAATCTTATCCCTCTCAATTTTATTGTTCGCTTGGTCAATATGTTTTATTTTAATTTTATAATTTGATTCCCTTTCTGCAATTTCTCCTGCAACCCTTAATAAATCCAAAGCCCTCCTGGCATCCCCATGCTCGCGGGCAGCAAAGGCAGCACATTTGGCAATAACCCCCTCAGAAACCACTTTTGGTTTAAATGACTCTTCTGCTCTTTTCTTTAAAATATCCTGCAATTGCAATGCATTATAAGGCGGAAAAACCAACTCCTCCTCAGACAAAGAACTCCGAACCCGCGGGTCAATATTATCTAAAAACCTCAAATCATTGCTAATTCCCACAATAATTATCTGAACATTATTCAGCTCAGAATTCAATCGCGTAAGATTATATAAAAAATTATCAGAAATCTTCTTAACTACCTGATCAATTTCATCTAAAATAAAAATAAATAATTTTTCCTCGCTTTTTTCAAGTATTTCCAAAAACCTTAAGTAAACCTGGTCTGTTGGAAGTCCTGTAGCCGGGACACTGCCCCCCAGTTTCTTAATTAATTCTGCCAGGATTCTATACTCGGTGTCTGCAACTTTTTTCAACTTACAATTCAAATATTCAATTCTTAATACCCTTGAACTTGCTGCCCTTTTTTTTAATTCACTGGCAACATGTTGAACAGAAAGTGTTTTACCAGTTCCTGTCACACCATAAACAAACAAATTGCTGGTTTTCTCCCCCAACAAACTAGGCGCTAAAATCGAAGCAATGTGTTTAATCTCTTTTTCCCTGTGTGAAATATCTTCTGGAGAATAATTTGCTTGAAGAATTTGTTTATTTTTAAACAAACTCCTTTTGCTTACTGAATCAAAAATATTATCTAAATCTCCCATCGCACCCTTTTTAACTAAAAATTTTAACTAAAAAATTAAATCCCTTGTCTTTTATAAATATATTGTTAATATAAAACAATTGTTAAACTCATTACCCCTCCTTCCTATGAACAAACCAAAAAAATCAAAATTCTCCTCGAAGAACAAAATAATAACCCCATATATTAAAAATTATAATTAAAACCCTCACACCCCTTTTTCCTATAGAACATTTTTTATGAAACACCTCTTCTTATAGAACACCTTTCAAAAACCCGAAGGATTTTGCTATTACAATATAAAATTTTTAAAATTCTATTATTACAACACAAAACCTTAAAAATTTTTAAAAAACTTACTATCACAATTTAATCTTTAAAAATCTTTAGAAAACTTACTATTACAATCTAATATATATAATATAATATATAAATACTTTTAAATAAAAATAAAAACCAAAATTCCCCTTACCTTTATAAAGACTTCTATACGAAACCAAGGGGAGTGTGTCTATATAAATTAAAATGTGTCTATATAAGTTTATTAAGAAGATCTTAAACATACTCCAAATCACAGAAAAGTTTATAAAGAATTTTCATATGTTTAAGTTATAAAATAAATAAAAATGGCTATAGATAAAAAACCGCATAAAGAAATAATAGGAAAAGCAGTTGTAACAAAAGAAGGAAAAAAATTAGGAGTAGTCAAAGACATTACCTTTGAAACCAGGACAGGTGAGCTAATCCATATTCTCCTGAAAGATACTACCCCGCACTCTAATCAACTTAACTTAGAAAAAACCCAACAAAAAGAAATG
>JAUUWR010000072.1 GCA_030588935.1 bacterium
CCCTTATAAGCTTGGAGAACAAGATCTGCAGCGGAAAAATAAAGCCACCATTCAGGATTCTCATCATCAAGTGGTTTTATGTCAAATCTCACGTATTTAGATAAATTTTTTTCTTTAACATAATTTGTGCAATAATCTATATAATTAGTTAATCTTTTTTGTTTTCTGTCGTTTATAGCCTTTGGGTTTGTAACAACCAAAATAGTTTTCCCTATTTTGTCTGCCTGTTTAAGAATTATGTCTACTCCATGGTCTGGAACAAGATTACCAATTATTAAATAAACATTTCCTGATAAATTTAATTCTTTTTTTGCTTTTTGTTTCTTGGTTATCTTAACTTTCTCTGGAACCCCTGCTAAGAAAACTTTTATCTTAGTCTTCTTAACCCCATATTCCCCCATCAATATTTTTTGGTGAAAATCAGCATGTACGATTATGTAATCAGAAACCAAATTAATTAACCGATTTTGAAAGAAATAAAGTAATCTTCTAAAAAAATTCTTAATAAAATTCCCCCTAAATTTCTGTTTTTGTGAGAGTACTGTATGCATTGTTGTTATAATTCTTTTATTTTTAAACCATAGAAATGCAAATATCAAAAAGAATGGCAATCCATAATATCCAAGCATATTATACTCATGTTGGATATGAATTATATCATAATTCTTTAATTTAGAGATTTTCTTAAAAAAAGAGCTTGGTGATCCTGCAGTATATGTTTCTGCTTTTACATCTACTTTGTTTTTCTTAAGACCATTAACCAGATTAACAGAATAACCTGATATAGCTTTCTCAGATTCTCTACTAGGAAATATCATGGCAATTTTCATTTTTTATAAACCGATTTCCAGTATTCAATTGTTTTCTTTAATCCTTCATCAGGAGAAATAGTTTGTTCCCAACCCAGAATTCTTTTTGCTTTTGAAGAATCTAAAACTAAGTATGGTTGGTCTGATGAAAGAGGTCTATAAGGATAACCTGAAGGATATTTTCCGAAATGAACTTTTTTACTTGGGAAATCTAATAATTCTGCAATTTTCAAAACCCATTCCTTATTAGTATATCCTTTTTCTCCAGAAATATTAAATACCTCTCCTTTTGCTTCAGGGGTTTTCATGGCTAATAAATAAGAATTAATATGGTCATCTATATACATATAACTCCTAATAGAATTTTCTGCTCCTATATAAATATCATTTCCTTTAAGCATTTCTGTGATTATATATTCTGTAAAGAAACTAGGGTCATATTTTCTTCCAAAGGTATTTGAATTTCTTAAGATAACTGCATTAAAATTGTATACTTTAATTAACATTCTTATATACATATCCATTGATGCCTTTGCAACTGCATATGGACTTGAAGGTTCTAATCTCAAATCTTCAGTGAAGGGTTTTTCTTTTTGGATACCATAAACTTCTGCTGTTGATGCGACAATAAGCTTAACTTTTTCAGAACCATACAAATCTCTGATAGCTTCTGCAATATTCACAGTTCCTAAATAAGTGGTTTCTTGAAAATCATAAGGCATTTCAAAACTTAATCTTACAGGGGAAAGGGCTGCTAGATGAAAAACAAGATCTGGATTTACTTTTTTTATAGAATGTCTTACAGAAAAATAATTTCTAATATCACAAGTAATAATATTGATTTTGTCTTTTATGTCTTCTATCATGCTAAGATCTCTTCCAACAACATGTTGTACAAATCCATAAACTTCATGCCCTTCTTCTAAAAGCCTATGTGCAAGTTCTGCACCTATAAATCCTGTTATTCCAGTGATGAGAGATTTTTTCTTATCCATGTTATTAAATAAAAAAAGGTATTTAATAAGTTTATTGTAATTGTATTATAGAATAATCATACATAAATTTTTAAAAAGAATTCTCTAATATCTTTTATGGAAAATTCGTTAGGAATAAGAGAATATAGTGAAGAGGATGGAAAACCTGTTGATCTTAGTAAATTAGAATATCATGGGAGGGGAGAACCTAGATATGCTAAAGCTTGTGATTTATTAGTGAGGGGTTGTAATGACATTTTTATCGAATATAAAGGAGGCATATTATTGGTTGTAAGAGACAATTCTCCTGCTAAAGGACGTCTTTGGGCAATAGGGGGTGGAATTGAAAGGGGCGTTCCAATTGAAACATCATTAAGAAAAAAAGTTAAAGAAGAATGTAATCTTGAACTAAAAGATATAAGATTCTTAGGTGTTTCTAGATATTTTTGGAATACTGGTTCTTCCAACAATGATAAAGGAACAGATGATCTTTGTCTTGTTTATTTTGGAAGAGGAATTGGGAATTTAAAATTAGATAAATTACATAAAAATCCGAAAATAGTTACACCCTCAGGATATCCTTCATTAAGGGATTCCCTTCATCCAGGGATTAGAGATTTTATGGATAAGGTAATGAAATTAGTAAAACAAAAATCGTAATTCAGTTCTTGATTTCATAAAACATTTAAACAAATATCTATATATTTTTAAAGGAAGATTTTTTTAAAATAAAATGGTAGAAATTAAGACTGCTGTTATTATCGCTGGTGGTAAGGGAACAAGATTAGAAGAAAAAACAGAAAATTTCCCAAAGCCACTTATTCCTATCTTAGGAAAACCTCTTCTTGAGTGGGTTATTGAATGGCTAGTTAAGAATGGTGTAAAAAAAGTCGTGATTGGTGTTGCGTATAAAAAAGAGATGATTAAGAACCACTTCGGAAATGGAGAAAAATTTGGAATTGAGATAGTATATACAGAACATGATGAAAATGGAGGAACCGAAGATGCATTTAAAACAGATATTGAAAAGTCGGGTATTGAGGATGAAAATTTTTATGCTATGAATGGGGATCAAATAACAAATCTAGATTTAAAAGAATTTACAAAATTCCATCTAAAGAAAGGAGGAATAGCCACACTTGCTACAGTAAATCTAAGAACAAACTTTGGGATTATTGAAACAGGGGATGAAAACCAGATAGTAAAATTTAAAGAGAAAGGCGAACTAGAGGATAAAAAGATGAATGCAGGAATATATATTTTTAACAAAAAGATAAAAAATTATCTGGAGGGGGGGAATATAGAAGTCAACGCTTTCAGAAAATTAATTAAAGAAAAAAAGGTGTACTCTTTTCATTACAAAGGCACTTGGTTAACAGTTAATGATAAGAAAGAACTAAAAAAAGCTGAGGAATTTTTGAAGGAGCTTGAAGTGCCAAAGGAAAATACTTTTTAAAGCAATTCTTGCTTCGGATTGGATAATAGATTTTAAAAATATGTATAAATCCCAAATTTAAGATGAAACAAAAAATACCTATGGCAAAACCATCTATAACAAAGAAAGAAATCTCATACGTGGATGATGCCATAAGAAATGGTTGGGGAGAAAAATGTTATGATTATATAAAAAAATTTGAATCTAAATTTAAAGAATATATAGGAAGTAAATTTAGTCTTGCCACATCTAGTTGCACTGGAGCAATAAATCTCGCATTAGCAACAATTGGACTTAAACCCAGGGATGAAGTAATTATTGCTGATATAGCTTGGATAACATCTGCTACCCCAATTACTTATTTCGGTGCAAAACCTGTTTTCATAGATATTCTGCCAGATTCATGGTGTATTAATCCAAAAAAGATAGAAGAAGCAGTTACCTCAAAAACAAAAGCAATAATGGTGATTCACTTATATGGAAATGTAGCAGAAATGGATGAAATTATGAAAATAGCAAAAAAGCATGATCTATATGTTATCGAAGATGCTGCAGAAGCTCTGGGGTCTGAATATAAGGGGGAAAAAGTAGGTTCTATGGGAGATATAGGGGTTTTTTCTTTTCATGGTGCAAAGACATGCACTACCGGAGAAGGAGGCATGTTAGTAACTGACAACGAAGAACTTTTTAGAAAAGCATCTACCCTCAATAATGCAGGAAGAAATCCAGAATCAAAAAAAGTATTTTATGCTGATATGATTGGGTACAAATATAAAATGTCTAACTTACAGGCAGCATTGGGATTAGCCCAGCTTGAAAGGATTGAAGAACTCGTAGATAGAAAAAGACAGATTTTTTATGAATATAAAGAAAAACTTTCAGATCTTTTGGGGATATCTATGAACCCTGAACCACCACATATAAAAAACAGTTTTTGGATGCCAACAGTCATATTTGATAAATCCTTAAATATAGATAGAAAAAAATTAATAGATTTCTTTAAAGAAAAAAATGTGGATGTAAGGCCTTTCTTTTATCCAGTTTCTTCCTTCCCTATATTTGAGAAAAATGAAAAGAATGTTGTTTCATATAATATTTATCACAGGGGAATTAACTTACCAAGCTATCATGACATAACTAGTGAGGAAATAGCATATGTTTGCACTCTTTTAAAAGAATTTATTGAAAAAAATGAGACTAAAAACACAAAGATTGATTCTTAGAAGCCCTGCAAAAAAAGATATAAAAGATTTGGTGGAGGGATTAAACAATCTTGAAGTTTCAAGAACTTTTGGAGCTGTTCCGCATCCTTATACTACAAGAGATGCGCTTCGCTGGATTAATAAATGTTCTAAAGAATTCAGAAAAAAAGAAAAGGAGAGTTATCAGTTTGGGATAGAACTAAAATCTGAAAGAAAATTGATTGGAGGGGTAGGACTTGATCATATAGATTATTTCAATGGAGCTGCAAGTATTGGATATTGGGTCAACAAAGAATACTGGAAACAGGGAATAATCTCAGAAGCAATGAAACCAGTGATAAATCTGGCATTTAATAAACTAAAATTAAGGAGAATATATCTCTATGCCCATGTTCCCAACAAACCTTCAAATAATGTTGCAAAAAAGTTTGGTTTTACATTAGAGGGAACTCTTAGAAAATCTCACAAGTCAAAAGCAACAGGTGAGATTTATAGCGCGAATATGTATGGCTTATTGAAGGAAGACTGGACTAAATTGAAGAAAACCCAGAACAAAAAATGAGAATACTTGTTCTTTTGAAAACATGGCCGGGGGGTGTTGGAGGAGGGGTGAAAAATATA
>JAUUWR010000112.1 GCA_030588935.1 bacterium
CTTATATGCACGCAGCAATAAGAAGAGACTGTGATGGTGATGAAGCTGCAATAATGCTTTTAGGAGATGTTCTTTTGAATTTTTCAAAAGAATTTTTGCCAAGTCATAGAGGGGGAACCCAGGATGCTCCCTTGGTTTTAAATGCAAGGATTAATGCAGGAGAGGTTGATGACCAGATTCTTGATTTCGAGCTTGTTAATGAGTATCCTCTTGAGCTTTATAGGAAGGCTGAGCAAAGAAAACATTCTTCTGAAGTAAAAGTTTATGATGTAAGAACAGCTTTGAAAGAAGGAAAAGACCTTTTCGTGAATTCAGGATATACTCATGACACTTCAAATATAAATGAAGGGGTTGTTTGCTCAAATTATAAACTTCTCGCTACAATGCAGGAGAAAGTTAAGCATCAGATGGAGCTTGTAGAAAAAATACGTGCTGCAAATACTTCTGAAACAGCACGACTTATAATTGAAAGGCATTTCATAAAAGACATGAGGGGAAATCTCAGAAAATTCTCAATGCAGGAATTTCGCTGTGTGAGATGTAATGAAAAAATGAGAAGACCTCCTTTATCAGGAAGTTGTTCAAAGTGCAGCGGGAAAATTATCTTTACAACACATGAAGGAGGCATAAAGAAGTATCTTGAGCCTGCATTAGAGCTTGCAAAAAGATATAACCTATCCCCCTATATAAAACAAAGCCTTGAACTTACAAAAAGACATATTGATTCTGTTTTCGGAAAAGAACCTGAAACACAGGAAACAATTGAGAAGTGGTTTTAAGAAAATGACAACTTTAAGTGATAACGTTTTGAAAGGAAAAATCATTAGTCAAGAGGAAAGAGACAGACAAGTCACGGACTTTATTGTGGAGGGTATTTTATCTCAAGAAGAATATGAAAGCAGATCAGTTAAACATTTACTTCCAGATAGAGATATAATGACTTCTAGACAATCTACAAGAAGAACCCTGCCCAGAATAAGTCCTTTTTCTTGTTTTGTTGTTGATCCTGAGCCAAGTGAAGACCAAATACAAGGAGCTTCTTTAGAATTAAGAGTTGGTGATGAACTTTTCGTAATGAAAGGAGAGTTTACTTCGCTGGCTCCAAAAGACATTCCAAGATATGCTAAAAAACATGAGAAAATAAAAGAAGGAGAAGAAGTTTTACTTAAACCTGGAAGTGTTTATGTTGTAAAAAGTTTGGAAAAACTGAGGATTCCAAATAATTATTATGGGATTAGTGATGCGAGGAGTAGTTTAGCTAGAATCGGGTGTGGAGGGTGTGCAGCTACTACTAGAAACGGGATTATTGATAGTAGTTTTTATAATAAAGAACCAGAATTTGTGTATTTCAAAATAGAGCCACAAGCATTTCCGATTATTTTGAAACGTGGAGAAACAAGACCAATTCAAATCAGATTTAGAGAAAATGGCTCTGGTCCTTTGAATGCAAGAGAGATAGAAGAAATATACGGGAACAAGGTGGTTTTAAAAGATAATGGAAATGTGATAAAGTTTAATCATAATTTATTAGATGAAAATGGATTAGTTCTAAGATTAAATACTTTTAGATATTATGTTCAAAAGAGAAATGTTAAAACACCAATAGACATTTCTAAAAAAGATTATTATGACCCAGAAGAATTTTTTGAATATGTTGAAAACGGAGAAAGTGTAATTTTAAAGCCAAATAGGTTATATCTTTTTGGAACTAAAGAAAATATTTCTTTTGATAAGATGGTTTGTGGGGATTTGGTAAGAAGCCCTGATACGTTAGGACAGGGTTTGTCGAATAATTTTGCTAGATTTTTTGATCCTGGTTTTAGCGGTGAGGTTACTTTAGAGGTTTGGGTTTACAAAGATACACCCTGGCAATTATTTGACGGACAATATTTTGGCAGGATTTTAATAGAGCGTTTAGATTCAGAGCCATTAAGATCTTATGAAGGAACCTATAAAGGACAAAGAGCACCAAGATTGCCTAAAATGTTTAAACAAGAAGTTTAAAAAATGGTTTTAAGAAAATTTAAATAACATTTTTCTTTTTACTTATTATGAAAAGAGGTTAATTAAGAAAATGTTAACAACTCAAATCATAATTTTAATTGTTTTAATTTTTTTATCGGCATTATTTTCAGGAATAGAAACCGCCTTGATGTCTATTAACAATATAAAAGTAAAATCTTTACTCAAACAAGAAAAAAAAGGTTCTAAGGCGTTATATAGGATAAAACAAAATCCCCATCGGTTGATAATTACTATCTTGATAGGGAATAATTTAGTTAATATTGGTGCAGCTTCATTTGCAACAGTTTTTTTTACAAATTTATTTGGTTCAAGTGGTATTGGAATTGCTACAGGAGTTATGACTTTTCTAATATTGGTTTTTGGAGAAATAACTCCTAAAACCTTTGCAACCCAAAATGCCGAGAGAGTTTCTTTAATTGTTGCAAGGCCCGTAGAACTTTTTTCTATTATATTATCTCCAATAGTAAAAGTATTTGAAGTAATCTCAAAATTTATGTCCAAATTATTGGGTTCAAAAAAAGAAAGCGAACTTTCTGAAGAGGAACTGAAGACCATTGTCACTATGGGGGCTGAAGAGGGAATTTTGAGTAAGGAGGCTGCAGAGATGATGCATAATGTTCTGGAATTTAAAGGAACAAGGGTTGTTGAGGTAATGACTCC
>JAUUWR010000104.1 GCA_030588935.1 bacterium
CCTCCAAAAAACCCAAAACCAAAAACAACTAACAGGATAATTAAGATGATTACTATGGTGGTAATTAGTGCGCGGTTCATTTTGACAAACACTCTTTAATTATTTTTTGTTCAGAATCTTGACCTTTCATCCAAAGTATAATGTCAAATATTCTCAATAGGGAAAGATCTCTATGTTCTTTTTTTAAATTAAATTTTAAATTTTCTAGAAAATTAACATTCTTTTTATAATCTTTTTTTATTTCTTTGATAATCTCTATTAAATCGTCTATACTTTTATTCTTCTTAAGATATACCTTCTTTGCTATAATAGAGTCAACAACAGGAATCAAATTAGGGAACTTTTTATGCAAAATTTTAGTCATCTTCGCATTTTTTATTCCCTTTATATTCTCAAAAATTTTGAATAATTCTTTTAATTTTTCTATTTCTTCATTATTCTGGTCTAAAAGATTTTTATCCCCAGAAATTTCTAGCTCTTTTATTTTTTCTTCTACCTTTTTTCTTCTAATTTCTCTTTTTTCTTCATCACTTATTCTTGCTCGCATGCCTTTATTAGAGAATTCAATGGCCTTTTCTAACCAAATCTCATCTTCTAATTTTTTAGAATCATATTTTTTATAAGAAGGATCTAAAACACAAAAAGTTTTGATTATCAGTAATGGGTTTTCTATACAATATTCCTTATTATTTATTATTAATATTGGGCGGGTCATTTTCTTCTTTTATATCTCATTGCAGCGCCTCTAGCAAGATATCTTTTTTGGTGTGGTTTCAGTTTTTTGATCGTTCTTTCTGCCTTCTCTGGATTTCGACTAATAAAAGCACCCTTTGCTTTAGATTTTGTTCCTTTTCCAACCCATGTTTTACTCTTATCTGATTTTATAGCACGAGAATGCTCTTTCCATCTTGTTCTAACAGATCTGCGAGTTATTCCAGTATACATCTTTTTAGAGCCATCTTTTCTAGTACTTTCTAAAAAATATACTGTTCCACTTTTCTTTACCATTTTACTTCCTCAACTTTATCTCGCCTTTCTTAGCGTCGGCTTTTAATTCATCACCAGCTTTGAAGCCGGCTTTTTTGAGTATTTTTTCAGGAACATTGACTTTATATTTATAATAAGATTTTCCATTATATTCCCTTGATTTTTCTTTTAATATCTTCATATCATCTTTAAGAGAGTATATCTTATAAATCTTTAGAGACCGAAATGTTTATATAGTTTAGAGACCTAAAATATGCATGTTATGTTACCACAAAGAATATTTTGCTTTGGGATTAATCAGCGCGTTTTTTATATTTGCTATTATTACTTTGTTTGAGGAACCATTAAAGAGTATTATGAAAAGGATTAGGGGGTTACCTTCTAAGCCAAAGAATATGGAGTAAAATTCCTGCACCAATTAAAATAACAGCCCAAGTATCCTTACCCAAAATAGCCATTAAAATTCCTCCTGCCACTAAAATAGCTGAAGGGTATCTTGCTATAAATTGAAATTGTGCTAATTGTCCTTTTTTATTCATTTAAACAACCTCTCGGATATATCTTCTTCCAAAAGCCATACTTTCCCAACGGGAAAAAGCTATATGTTGATTTTTTGCATGTGAGGTATTAATTGAATCATGAGTTTCAATTTCTATCAATAATATTTCAAACCATGTTTCTACTATTAAATCTGGAATCTGACCCGAAATAGCAGGGGGTCTTTGATGTTCTCTAATATGGTCTGCTAAAACCTTCGAACCCCTACTTGAATGATGGTCTGCAATTTCTTTTATTCTTTTATCATGTTTACTTTGGCTTTGTAAGCCTCTTCCCGAACTCATATTTTTATTCCTTTTACCATTTCATCACACTCTTTTAAAAGAGTTAAACTAGCCATGAGAATTAGTTTTATAAACCTTTCGCTTGGTACCAAGCAACTGGTAAGTGATAATAACCTTTTATAAACTTTAATTTTCTCTAAAAGTATGCAAAAAGAGGTTAATAAGTCTCCTTTCTCTAGAGAAAGCGAAACCCATGAAAAAATATTTTCTCATTTAAAATCTAATCCAAGAGGATTAAGTACACAAGAAATAGAACAACAAACAAATATTTCTCGAAAAGCCGTAGAAAAACATTTACAAATCCTTTTGTTTGAAAATGAAATATATGTGAAACAATTTGGAAGTACAAGAGTTTATTATCCCAACCATAGATATCATCATTTAGACTATGCAAGTTTTGAATTTGGTAAAAAGAAATTCTATCTAGATTTAATAGAAAATAATTATGGAAGATCTCTTTTAATACAGCAAAAAATAAAAGAAAAAGATAAATGGATCATTAAAGGCAGCGTCTTTATACCCTTAGAAGCCTCTAAAGAGTTTGCAAACAAACTCAAAGAAGTATTAAATTCTAAAAGATTGAAGGAGGAAATTAGAGAAGTTAAAAAAACAATAAAAATAAAAGAGAAGGATAAAAATTTAGGAGCAGGAGAAGAACTAAGAGAAAAGAAAGAGGCATTTCTAAAAACAATAATAAGCAAAAATCATAAGAGTATGAACAAATATAAAAGAGTCGCGGATTCTCCTATAAGATACGCTGGCGGAAAAAGTTTGGCTGTTGGGCATGTTATTGAATTATTACCAGATAATGTTAAAAGGGTTATCTCACCCTTTTTTGGCGGGGGTTCTATTGAAATTGCTATAAGTAAATATTTAGATTTAGAAGTAAGAGGTTATGAAATTTTTGATATTCTTTGTAATTATTGGAAATTTCAAATAGAAAAACCAAAACTTCTTTATGAAGAATTAAAGAAGTTAAAACCAACAAAAGAAGAATTTGAACGAATAAGGAAGATATTGAATAAAGTTTGGAAAAAAGAAATTACTTTAGACTCATTAACTCTTGCTGTTTATTTTGTATATAACTTTAATTTATCTTATGGACCTGGATTTATGGGTTGGAGCTCAGATATTTACTTAAATGAAAACAAATATAGGAAAATAATTGAGAAAATTAGAGATTTTTCTCCAAAAAATCTTAAAGTAGAATGTGCAGATTTTCAAGATACAATAAAAAAATATCCAAATGATTTTTTATATTGTGACCCGCCTTATTATATTGGAAAGGATAGTAAAATGTTTAAGGG